>JAFAVZ010000555.1 GCA_019242175.1 Acidobacteriota bacterium | reverse complement strand
CGAATCCGAAATGCCCCGTCGGGCGGAACATCGTCGAGCTGCTCGACCGGCGTCTCAGCGACGCCGAGTCCGCCGCGGCGGCGTCCCTCCGCAAGACCACCATCGCCGATCTCGTGAATGAGGTGAAGAAGAAGCAGCGCTGATTTTTTTTTGCACTTGTTTGTAACTGAGGAAGTTACGGTACCGAAAGGAGAAGAACCATCATGATCGTAGTCACTGCAGCAACCGGCCACCTCGGCCGTCACGTCGTCGACCAACTGCTGAAGCGTGTGCCGGCAGGGGAGATCGCCGTGGCGGTGCGTAACGTCGAGAAGGCCGCGGACCTCGCGGCGCTCGGAGTCGACGTCCGTTACGCCGACTATGAGAAGCCCGAGTCGCTCGCGGATGCCTTCCGCGGCACGGACAAAGTCCTGCTGATCTCGGCATCGGAGATCGGCAAGCGCCTGCCGCAGCATCGCAACGCCGTCGAGGCGATCAAGAACAGCGGCGCGAAGCTGCTCGCCTACACCAGCATCCTGAAAGCCGACACGTCAGGCATCGGGCTGGCGAAGGAACATCTCGCGACGGAAGAGATGATTCGGGAGTCGGGCGTGCCTTTCGTTTTCCTGCGCGACGGCTGGTACCTCGAGAACTACACGGAACACTTCGGGCCGGCGCTGCAGTACGGCGCGATCAACGGCGTCGCCGACGACGGCAAGGTCTCCGCGGCGGCGCGTGCGGACTTCGCCGCGGCGGCGGTCGAAGCATTGACCGGCTCGGGCCACGAGAACCAGGTTTACGAGCTCGCCGGCGATGAGGGCTTCACGCTCTCCGAGCTCGCTGCGGAGCTGTCGCGCGCGAGCGGCAAGACGATCGTCTACAACGACGTGACACCGGAGCAGTACCGCGCGATCCTCGTCGGCGCGGGGCTGCCGGAGTTCGTCGCCGACATGTTTGTCGACTGGGATCTCGCCATCAAACGCGGCGAGCTCGTGGACGACAGCAAGACGCTCAGCCGCCTGATCGGGCGTCCGACGCAGCCGCTCGCCGATGCGGTCGCAGCTGCAGTGAAGGGATGATGGGGAAGGGGGCGGCGGCTTCGCGCTGCCGCCCTCGCTACTTCACGTTCGACTGCGTGTAGCTGAAGTTCATCATCATCCGATCGGACAGCATCGTCGTCGAATGGAGCGCGAGGAACGTGCTGTCGAGCGAACGGAAATCCTGCTGGAGCGGGGAGATCGCGCTCGGCTGGCGCAGCTGCTGGAACGAGGCCGTGACGTTGCTCCAGTCGACCGGCTGCGCCGTCACCTTCGCGTTCAAACCGGTGAGCTGCGACGTCTGCAAACCGGGAAGCATCGACGCCGCGCCGAAGAACCACATCTTGTCGCGAACGATCTCGCCGCCGACCGAGCCCTCGTAGCCGCGGCCGCGCGTGGCGCCGCCCGCGGTCGAAAGCGACAGCGTGCCGGAGAGCGTGCGCGGCCCTTTCACGATCGCCCGAAACTCCGCGCCCGTGGCCCGGCCGAATTCGTTGGTGGAGCCGGGCTCGCTCTGGGCGAACGCGCTCGCGGCGAGGAGCAGGGTGAGGAGCGAGAGGGAGATCGTGCGTGCCATCGCTGGCCGGGCATTCTACCGCCGCCGTTCCCGCGGAGTAGAATCGCGCCCGGTCCACACCGAAAGTTTTCATGCTCGTGATTCGCCAGGCGCAGCTCGACGCGTTCCGGCGCCGTCCCGGAGGGCCGGCGGACCCGCTTGATCTGGCCAACGCCCTCCGCGACCTCGGCCACTTCGATCCAGCGAACGCAAGCCATCGCAAGATCGTCGGTGCCGCGGACGCCGAGGAGGCGATGAGCGCGTTGGCGTCTTTCATCACCGCGCAACGAGCCATTGCCGCGCGCCGCCGCATCAGCCACGACCATCTCTTCCTGCATTGGTGCAGCTTCTTCTTCCGCTTCGCGCCCGATTGGCTGGCGCAGGATGGAGTCGCGGCATTGCTCGCCGATGCCGAACGCGATGAGTCGCAGCGGCTGCAGGCCGTTCGCGATCGGCCCTACGCCCGGGCGCTTCGAGGCTGACGTCGAATGCCGGGACCTTGTCATCACTGCGGCACGGAGGTCGATGACGGCGCGGCGGACGGGCAGGATGGCCGCTGCTCGACGTGCAACACGGTCAGCCGCTTCTGCCTCGTTTGCGGATGGTGGGAGCTCGGGCCGCCGGACAACCTCGCGGTCGACATGGCCAACGTCGCGACGGCGGCGCTCACCGCCGCAAGCGACGTCATCACGCCTTGCGCGTATCCGAATCCGCTCGTCACGGCCGTGACGTCGCAGTGCTCGATGATCGAGAAGCAGCTGACCACGAAAGCCTCGTACGCAGCCGGCGCTTACTCGATTCAGTACTGGAACGGGACGATCCAGACGCTGCACGAGGCGGTGACCAAGGCCGTGAACTGGCTGAAGGGATTCCTGCCCGAGGATGCTGCGGATCCTTATGGGCGACGGATGCGGGCGATGACGATCGTCTACCTCGCGGCGTACCAACAGTGCTTCGAACATCAGACGCAGCGGGTCGTGGGCGGAAACCCGTTCGCGTCTGCCAGCCTGCACGACGCGTCGACCATCGCCGCGAAGCACTTCGCGCTTCACAACGGATTCGGCATCGACGACGACCTGTTGGCGGACGACGTCGCGGCCTTGCGCCACGTGGACACGATCGAGCAGTTTCTCAAGGGAACGATGAAGCCGGCGATCGTCGCCTGGCGCATCCGCCACGACATTCCGGACCTCGAGCGGGCCGGCTCCGCGGCGGCGCGTGCGTTCCTCATCTATCTCGCGCTCCTGACCGTTGCACGGCCCTGGTCGCAGCAGACGAAGCCCGACGCCGGCTTCTCTCCGACGTCGCCCGACAATCTCGCGGCGGGGATCTTCCGGCAGGCAGAAGACATCACGGCGCTGATTCCCGACGTCACCAGCCGCGCGACGTCGATGCTGGCCAAGACGCGTCTCAAGGCGCTCTACGACGCGTTGATCGCGCTGCCCGATTTTCCGGGCGGCCGGCTGTTTCGCTTCAATACGCCGGAAAGCGACGACCGCCTCGATCAGGGTACGCTCTCCGCCGCGCAGAAGCTCTACCTGCAATCGCTGCAGGATCTGGACGATGGCCGTTGTCCGTCGGCCTGCCAGCAGATTCTCTACAACGCCACGGCCGCCAACATCACGCGCATCGTGCGTGGCTTCGCCGCGACGGAGGAATTCGTCGATCTCTGCAGGGGTCTCGGAAAGTTTTTCGATGGCGTCCGATACTTGCTGGACCCGGAGATGGTCGGAGTGATGGTGACGAATTTCCTGCAGCGAAGCCGCAGCGGCCGGCTCGCTCTGCAGACGTGCGCCGTCGACGCCTCCTGGATCATCGACAAGCGTTACGTCGGCATCCACGCCGTCTACGCCGACCGCGGAACGTTCGGCGCTCTCCTCTTCAGCTGTGCCGAGGGAAAGAATTGTGGGGATGCCTTCGTCGGCTCGACTTACGGGAAGGCAGAGATTGCCAGGGCGACGGACGACCGCCGACTGAGCCCGCTGAACTACTCCCACTGGCGCATCCAGAAGGATCGCGCGGCGCACAAGTTTCTGCCGCTGGCTTACGAGGACTACGACGTCACCGCGGCCCTCTCGCAGTCGTATCCGCTTCCCGAGCCCGATCCGACGTATGGCACGCAGATGCTCGTGTGGAAGCCCGATCTCTGGCGGTTCTGCACGTTCAAGATCGGCGACTCGGGCAAACCGACGCGCAGCTTTCTGGCGCTGCTGCACATGCTGTCCGAGACGGCGCTCGTCGACTTCAACTCGCGCGTCGCGCTCTTCAATCTCCTCCTGCCGGTGTTCAACGGGAACGACGAAGAGCCGGCCGCGTTGTTCGCCGATGCGATGAGAAGAAAGTGGCTCTATCAGACGAAACGTCCGGGACGGTTCGTCGACATCGAGGCGCATCTCTACGGCGACATTCGCCTCGATGCGGTGGAAGTCGTGGTCCTGCCGAAGTCGGGCGCCCGGAACGCGAACCGCTTCCACGTTCCACTGGTCGTGGTCTATGACGACGTGGCGTTCGCCGAGCGGGCGCAGGATCTCGACAAGGGCAATTCGGGCTTGGCCTGGATGACCGCCGCGGCCCGCGCGCAGCCGCAGTGAGCGAATGCTGAGGGCATTCCTTCCTTTCTTGCGCTGAGGCGGAAGTCTAGCGATAATCTTCGCATCATGACAACCCTGCTGCGCGGCGCCGCCCTGGCGGTTCTGTTCTCCATTCTCGCCAGCACGACCAGCGCGCCGCCTACAGCCGACGAGATCTTGCAACGGCATTTGGCGGCGATCGGCGGCAGCGCGCGATGGCAGGCGGTGCAGAGCCTCATGGTGCGCGGCTCGAGCTCCTACGGCTCGTTCACCTGGCTCTGGAAACGGCCGGACAAGATGCGCAGCGAGGAGCTGGATGACATCTACTCCGGCAAGAAGCTCGTCACCGCGTTCGACGGCCGTACGGGCTGGATCTCCGACCCGTTCAAAGGCAATCCCGCCCCCCGCCGCCTCGCCTCGGCGGAGCTGCAGCAGTGGCAGACCGGCTTCCCCGTGCGCAGCGATCTCCTCGATCTGCCGGCGAAGGGCGCGGAGTTGAAGGTCGTGGGCCGAGAGGGCGTCGGCGGCCGCGACGCGTGGAAGCTCTCGCTGCATCGCGCCGGCCGCGACGAGGTGCTGCTCTGGATCGACGCGCAGTCTTGGCTGCTCGTGCAACGCGCGCGGAAGCTGAGGACGCCGTGGAAGAGCGAGGAGCTCATCGCCACTCCGTTCGGCGACTACCGAAACGTCGAAGGGTTGATGATTCCCCACTCGGTCGGCAGCACGCGCTGCTTCGTCGAGGTGAATGCCGACATCGCCGACGCCCTCTTCGCTCCTCCCCCTTCGCTGCCCTGAGCCATGCCGATGCTCTTCGCCGCTCTGCTCCTTCTGTTCGCCGGCGATGCACCCGCACCTGCAGAGATTCCGATCTCCGGCCGCGTCGTCGATGCCCGCGGCGCGCCGCTGCCGCGCGTTCCGGTGGAGCTGATTCCGCTGCCGCCGGCGATCGAGGCGCAACGGCTGCAGCTTGCCGGCAAGACGGTCGAACCGACGAAACGGGCGATGACCGATGCCGACGGCCGCTTCGAGCTCGCTGCGCCGGACGTCGGCATGTACGAGGTCGTGGTGCGCGCGCAGGACGCGGTGCCTGCATCCGCCTCGCTCCTCCCGCTCCTCGGCGCCGTTGGTCTGCCAGCATTGCGCATCGAGAAAGCCGAGACGTTGCGCGTGCGGACAGTGGCCGGCGCACGCGTCATCGCCTCGCCGAGCGCTTCGACGCGCAACGCGTGGCAACCGGCGGAGCGCGGCGGCGTTGCGGATGCGAACGGCATCGTGTCGATTCCCCGCCTTCGCGGCGAGACGCTCGACATCGCGGCGGTCTTGCCCGATGGCGCCGAAGTGCGCGCGTCGCGTGTGTCGGCGGCAAGCGTGGATCTCCGCGTCGGCGCGACATGTCCCGCGCGCATCGTCGTCCGCGAGGAAGCGGGGCAACCGTTCGCAGGCGCGATCGTGTCGTCGTCCAGCCTGATCCTCGGGACGACCGGTGCGAATGGCGTCTTCGCGTTCGCCGCGTCCTGCGCGCGGGCGACGCGGTTGCGTGTGCTCGCCGCGGATGGACGCAGCGCAATCGTGAACGTGCCGGCGCGCGCAGCCGAAGCCGCGATCGCAACGTTGCAGAAACCGGAACGAGCGAACGGCCGCGTGCTGGATGGTGAAACGCGCGCGGCGATCGCGAACGCGCTCGTCTGGACGGACGACGATCCGGCCGGCTTCGTGCGCACCGACGCGCGCGGCGTATTCGCCATCGCGCGATCGCCGAGCGCCGTGCACGCGGCGGCGATCGGACATCTCGCAGCTTCGCAGAAAGAGAGCGCGACGTTCGCGTTGCAGCCGACCGCCGCATTGGCCGGCTCCGTCGTCGACACGGATGGCCGCGCGGTCGCCGGCGCGGAGATCCGGGTCGAAGAGACGAACGCGGAAACGTTTCCGCGTTACGGCGTGCGCTCCGAGGGCTTGCAGACACGCACCATGAGCCGGAGCAACGGCGCGTTCCGCATCGAAGTCCTGCCGCGCCGCGCCTACACGCTGCACGCGACCCGCGCCGGCTTCGCGCCGGTGAAGCTCGACGTCGCGGAGAAAGTCGCCCCCGCGGCCACGCGTTTCGGCCTGCGCGTCGTGTTGTCATCCGGCGTGACGGCGACCGGCAAAGTGCTCGACGGCGCCACGTCGCAGCCGGTCGTCGGCTCGGAGCTGCGCCTCGCGCCGGTGCGCACGTCGAGCCTGCCCGACTTCGTCCGGAGCATGGACGTGGAGGAGGCGGAGGAGTACCGCGCCCACTCGGATGGCCAGGGCGCGTTCCATTTCGAGCATCTGCCGCCGGGCCGCTTCGACCTCGACGCGAAAGCCGACGGCTTTGCGCCGCACGAGCGCCACGGCCTCACGATCGAGCAGTCCATCGACCTCGGCGCGCTGCGGCTGGAGAAAGGCATCACCGTCGAAGGCAGCGTCGTCGATCGTGATGGCCGTCCAATCGCGGGCGCCGCGGTCGCAGCGAGAAAGCCGAACGCGAGCGGCATCCGCGCCGAAGACTTGGCGAGCGGCGACGAGATGCTCGCCGAAGCGGTGAGCGATCGGAGCGGACGCTTCGCGCTGCATGGGCTCGCGACCGGCGACACGATCGACATCGTCGCCCGCCACGCCGGCTACGTTCCGGCCACGGCCGGCCGCGTCGAGCTGCCGCCGACGGCCAACCTGACGCTGACGCTCGAACGCGCCGCGCGCGTCGCCGGCCGCGTCGTCAGCGATCGCGGCGAGAACGTTCCGGGCGCGGTCGTCACGGCACGTCCGATCGACGCGGCATTGCCGGCCGGTCTCTCCGGCCGCGTCGCCACCGCCGACAACAACGGCGCGTTCGTCATCGAAGACCTCGGCGGCGGTCGCACGAGCTTCAGCGCCATCGCGAAAGGCTTCACCGCCGGCGAGCCGCTGCAGCTCGATCTCGCTCCCGGCCGCAGTCAGGACGACGTCGTGCTGACGCTCGGCAGCGGCGCGGCGATCGAAGGCACGGTGCTGACGCCGACCGGCCGGCCCGCGACGTCTGCGCGCGTGACGCTGCGCCAGGCGATGACGCCCGATCGCATGATCGCCATCGAAGTGGCCGGCTCCGCGCGCACGGACGGCGACGGCCACTATCGCCTCGAAGGCGTGCCGCCCGGCCCGCAAAGCATCAGCGCCGATCAATCCGGTTTCCAGCGCGCGGTCCGCGACCTCGAAGTCCGCCCCGGCGAAAACCGCCTCGACCTCCGCCTCGGCGAAGGCTTCGAGCTCAGCGGCCGCGTCGTGGACGCCGGCGGACGCGGACTCGCCGGCGCCGCGGTCGGCGTGCACTCTTCGACGCCCGGAGTCGTGCGCGACGACACGAGCGGTCCGGACGGAACGTTCGCGTTCTCCGGGCTCGACGCCGGCCGCTACTCGGTCTCGGCGACGAAGACCGGCTACTCCGCCGCGCGTCGGGAAGTGGAGATCGCCGGCGGCGCGGGCAACGTGGAGCTGCGTCTCGATCACGGCGGCGGCGCCATCGCCGGCCGCATCCTCGGCATCGCCGCGGCGGAGCTCTCGCGCGTGGACGTCAGCGCGATGAAGCGCCCGCTCGACACGACCGATAGCATCAAGCAAGGCCGCGCCGATGCCGCGGGCACGTATCGCATCGACGGTGTTTTCGCCGGCGACTGGTCGGTGACGGCGCGCCTCGCAGACGGTCGCCAGGCGCGGCAAACGATCGCCGTCGCCGAAGGAGCGGGGGAGACGCAGCTCGATCTCGAGTTCGGCCGCGGCGCCACGCTGAGCGGCACGGTGCGCCGCCGGGGCCAGACGGTTCCCGACGCGACGGTGCAGGCGAACGGCGTCAACTCCGATTCGTCCGGCTCCGCGGTCACCGATGCGAACGGCGCGTTCCAAATCGCCGGCCTCACCGCCGGCGACCATCGCGTGACGGCGACGGTCGCGCAATCGGGCGCGCGCGCCGAACGCGTCGTGAGCGTCGCAGGCAATCAACGCATCGATCTCGATCTGCCGTCCGCGAGTGCCGCGGGCCGCGTCGTCGATGCCGGTGGCGGGATGCCGCTCGCCGGCGTGGCGATCGTCGGTGAGCTCACGAGCGGATCCGACTTCGCATTCCCTCGCACGACGTCCGCCCCCGACGGCTCCTTCACCCTCCCGAACCTCGGCGTCGGCAGCTACCGCATCCGCGGCGAAAAGGAAGGCTACGTGCGCGGCGAAGTGCGCGTCGACATCGCGAACGAGCAGTCGGCGCCGAGCGATCTTCGCCTTGCGTTGGAGCGAGAACAAGGATTGACCCTCGACGTCAGCTCGCCGTACGGACCGCCGAGCCGCATCGGCGTCGCGTTGCTCGACGCTTCCAGCCAGGTCGTGTTTTCGCAGACCTTGAGCCCCGGCGAGAACGGCCGCACGCGCGTGTCGTCGGCGCCGAGTGGCAGCTATCGTTTGCTCGTCGGAGCCGACGCAATGGCGACCGTCTCCACCTCCGTCCAAATTCCCGGACCGCCCCTCACCATCAACCTCGGCCGCGCCGCGCGTCTGACTGTCGACGTCCCGGAGCTGATGGGGAAAGCCGCCGTGGCCGCTCTACTCGTGGCCGGCGGCGACGGCCTGCCGTTCCGTTCGCTCAGCCACGGCCCGGTGCAGCAGGAGTGGGCGCTCGTGAACGGCCGCACGATCGTCGACGGCCTGCCCCGCGGCAGCTGGACGCTTCTGGTCACCGGCCCCGACGCGCGGCGTTGGCAGGGAACGGTCACCGTGAACGAAGGACAGGAGGCGCAGACGAGCCTGCGCTGACCAAGAAAAATGTAGAGCCGGCTCTCCAGCCGGACCGATATCGACGCTGGGCCGGCTGGAGAGCCGGCCCTACGTTCACGAACACGGCGTCGCGAGCAGACGGATGCGATCCACGAACGAACGATCCTTCTTCTCCGGCGCGTGCGCGAGCAGCACGCGGCCCGTCGCGGGATTCGTCACGAAGACGATGGGCGTGGACGTCACGCCGGCGGCGCGCAGCTTCTCCTCGATCCGATCGAGGCGCTTCACCGGAAACGCCGGCTTCATCTTCTCCTCGAGGATGCGTTCATCCTGCACGCCGTCCACGGTCGTGTAGCCGGTGACCGCGATCGGCAGGCCGGCGGCGATCGCCCCGTTCAGTTGCTCGACCACGTCCTGCACGCACGAGAGGCAATCGCGATCGAGCGAGAAATAGACCGCGACGTTCAACGGCCGCGCGTCTTTCATCGGCTCGTAGAACGGCTGGCACTGGCCGGCCAAACGCGCGGCGCTTTGTTCGCGTTCATTCTTCCCCTGCTGCGCGATGGCGGCCGCCGCAGTCTGTCGCCGCAAGTCGCGGTTCTCGCGCACGAGGCGATACGACGTGCCGCCCAGCGCGGCGAGGAGGAGCGCGAGGGAAGAGACGGCGAGCTTCATGCGCCGGCGCTTCCTTCGATCTTCGCCTTCGTCAGCGTCACGCCGTCGGAGAAGTAGAAGTTCCCGTCACGGTCGAAGCGGATGAAGCTCACCGCGTGCACGGGCAGCGTGAAGGCTTTGCCGAGGAGGTGGCCGTCGGGGGCGAATTTGTAGGCGTCGTTGCCGCGCTTCCAGTCCGAAGGATTGCTGTAGATCACGTAGAGATTGCCCGCCGGGTCGGCGGCGCACGCGCGATGGACGAGGATCTCCGGGATCACGCGTCCGTTCTCGTCCTTCGGAAACTTCCAGTCGAGCGGGCGGGACGTCTCGGCGAGCACGCGGCCGTCGAAGCCGATTTTCTGGATGCGGTTCTGGAGCAGATAGACGACCCACAACCCGTCTTTCGCGACGCAGACCGTGTTGTGGGAGCGGAGGAACTTCCCTTCGTCCGGCTTCGGATCGGCGCCGACCATCCGCCGCTCGATGCGCCAGTCGCGGTCGTATTCATAGAGGAGATAGCCGTCCGGCACGAAGCGGCGTTCGACGTAGAAGCGCTGGTTCGCGAAGTACAGCTCGCCCGGCGACCGCACGTCCGGCAGCGTCACGGGTGGGAAGACTTCGCCATTGGCGCCGAGGACTTCGATGCGCTCGTTGCCGGCGTTGGCGAAGTAGAGGCGGCCGTCGACGAACGCGAAGCGGCGGGTCTTGCTCAGCCCACCCGGCGCCGTGCCCCGGCCGCCGAATTGGCCGAGGTATTGGCCGTCCGGGGAGAGGGTGGTGATCCTCTGGTCGTCGAGATCGAGCACGAAAAGCTTGCCGCTCGGATCGGGCTCCATCCACGCGGCGATGCGGAACTTGCCCGTGCCCGCCTTCGCGCCCGCCGTCCAGAGCGATTGCAGTTTCTCCAGCGATGGGTCTTCGTGGCGGCGGCAGGCGAGGAGGGCGAACGTCAGGGCGAAGACGAAGACGCGGCGGACGATCACGCGAAGAGCCTCCGGAAACGGCAAAACGGTCCGCGGCGGATGGTGCACACCGCCGCGGGCCGCCATCGGGCTGCGGGTCGGGGGCTAGTTCGCCACCTCGAGAGTGCCGTACGTCTTCTCCATGCAGCCGAGCCACACGCCTTCGCAGTAGTTTTCGCCGCCGCCACCGGCGAGACAGCCGCGCCACATGTCATAACAGGGCAAGCCGGTGTCGGCCATCGCGGGAATGGCCATGCCGATGCTGAGGACGGTCAGAAGGAGGGCGAAACGCGCGAAGATACGAGCCTTTTTCATGATTCTCTCCATTCTCCTCATGGGTGGATGACGGCTTCCGTGCGGGGAGCGCGTTCTTTCCGCCGCCACGGCGGTGCTCGCCCGCCCTTCGGCACGATGGCCTTGTGACATCGATCCATGTTGATAGAGTGACGGCAGTATAAACAAAATGTAAGAAATCAAGAAAGAATGAAGGATGTAGGTATGGGATGGCGGCGATTTCGGAAGTTTTCCCGCCGTTGACCGCCGCGCCCGCGAGGCGCGCCTACACTCGCTGACATGACTCCCGATCCTCTGCGCAACCTCCGCATCGCGTCCCCCTGTCCGGCCGATTGGAGTGCGATGGCCGGCGACGAACGCGGGTCGAAGCAGAGCTCGCGGGAATCAAGCCCGCGAAGATCGAGCATTTGCAGCTGAAGGCAAACGAGGTGACGCGCGCGACCGTCACGATACGGCTGGCTACTTTGTGCACGATCACGGTGGGAGCGATCGCGACGACGCCGAACGACACGCCGGGCATGACGACGTTCACACAGGACTTCATCGACAAGCTGCCGCTGTAGGCGCGTGTCATCCTGAGCCGCGAAGACGGTGAAGGATCTCCTGATACGGCCGACCAGCGTCCTGGCCGGGAGATCCTTCGCGCTCTGCGGCGCTCAGGATGACACTGAGCGCACGGCCCCGACGAACGCCGCCCGTTGCCGCCGCGAGATCGGCACGTTCGCGCCCGAAGCGAGCACGGCCACGCACCCGCCATCTCCCTCCGCGCGGATCGCGCGTACGCAGGCGATACGCACGAGCGCGCTGCGGTGCGCGCGCAGGAATCCGTGGCCTTGCACCCGTTGCTCCAGCTCGCGCAGCGACTCGCGCACGAGATGGCTGCGCGTGCCGACCCACAGCTGCGCGTAGTTGCCCGCCGCCTCGATCCAATCGATCTCCGACAACGGCACGAGCATCACGCCGCGATTCGTCGTCACCGGGATGCGGGGAACGTTCGCGTCGCCGCGGAGAAGCCGCGTGAGCCGCTGCATCGTCGCCGCAAACCGAGCCTCGGAAACCGGCTTCACGAGATAGTCGAGCGCCTGCGCCTCGAACGCGCGAATCGCGAACTGGTCGTAAGCGGTGAGAAAGACGACGGCGCCCATCCGTTCCGGCGTGCGCCGGCGGATGACTTCGAAGCCGTCCATCCCCGGCATCCGGATGTCGAGAAACGTGACGTGTGGCCGCACCGCATCGAGCGCCGCCAGCACTTCCTCGCCGGTGCGACACTCGGCGGCGACGGCGAAGTCGGGGAACGCGGCCAGCAGCTGGCGCACGCCGCGGCGCGCGGCCGGTTCGTCATCGGCGACGAGCACTCTCCATTCAGCGTGGGTCGTCACGATCGGCGATCTCGCGATAAGGAATGCGCAGCGTGGCGATCGTACCGCGCGGCTCGCGCCGCCTCACGTGGAGCGACGCATGCTCGCCATACAACGCCAGCAAACGTTCGCGCGTGTTCTCCAGGCCATGATCCGCGCGATAGGGATCGGGTGTCCGATGCCCGGACCGTCGTCGAGCACGTCGAGCACGAGCGTCTCGCCGTCGCGGTGAGCGCGCACGAGGACTTCGCCCGCATCGGCGAGCCGCGCGATGCCGTGGCCGATCGCATTCTCGACGAGATGCTGCAACGCGAACGCAGGAACCGCGGCCTGCAGCAACGCATCATTCACGTCGATCTGCGGACGGAGCCGATCGGAGAAACGCGCCTGTTCGATCGCCAGGTACTGCCGCACGAGATCGAGCTCGTGGCCGAGGGGGACTTCGTTCTCTTTTGCGCCACGGAGGCTGTGACGCAACACGTCGCTGAGCTGCTCGAGGATGCGCGCGGAAGCTGCGCGTTCGCCGTCGCGCACGAGCACGATCACCGTGTTCAGCGCGTTGAACAGAAAGTGCGGATTCACCGAGGCGCGCAGAGCGGCCAGACGCGCGTTGGAGAGCTGCTCGTTCATCCGCGCCAGCTGCAGCTCGCGTTCGCGCGCCTCGAAGAAGTAACGCATCGCGTGCTCCATGCCGAGGACGCCGAGGTAGACCATGATGCCGAAGGGGAAGGTGATGAAGAGCCAGCGCAGGAAGTTCTCCGCCGGAGCTCCCCACAGCGCGTTCGCATTCACCGCCATCTTCAACAGCGTCCCCGCGCCCGCCCACGCGACGCAGAACAGCAGCGACAAGCCGAGATGCAGCGTGAGACGGCGGGCGATGTGCGGGCGCGCCAGCGGCCAGCGATGCGCGAGCCAGAACACGCCCGGCGTCAGCAGCGCGTACAGCAGCCAGTCGCCGCTGCCGAAGAGAAGCGCGCCGAAGTCGAGCGGCTCTCCGCTGATCGAGCGCTGCGCAATCTCGTTGATCGCGCCGAAGAGCGCCGGCACGATCCAGATCGCGGAGACGATCAGCCACGGATGCCTTCGCACGCGATCACGCTAGCGCTCGCGCTGCGCGCGCGCAACGGCTGCCGTCGCCGCTCGCGTCAGAATGCGCACCGTTCGCGGATTCGCCGTTGCCGCGTACCGCAGCGCGGCGCATGTTGCGAGCATGCGATTCCGCACCCGCCTTTTCCTCGCGATTCTCGCCGCCTCGTTCCTCTCCGCCCAGCCGGCGCCGAAACGGACGCCCGAGCAGATGGACGCCTCCTGGCAAGCCCACAAGAGCGACTTCGACTACCTCCTCGGCGACTGGGAGTTCACTTCCGAGAGCAAGGAGTGGGGGAAGGGGCGGGGGCGGTGGAGCGCGGTGAAGCTGAACGACGGCCAGATCCTCGACGAGTACCGCGTCCTCGGCGACAAGGACGAGACGTATTACGTGACGACGACGATCCGCAACTTCAACCGCTTCTACGATCGCTGGGAGCTGATCGGCGCTGACCCAGGATCGGGCCTGAAGGACTTCGGCACCGCCGTGCGCAACGGCGACGAGCTGCGCATCGAGCAGACGTTCGGCGCTTCTTCGGACAAACCGCGGAAGGCGCGCATCCGCTACTACAACATCCGCCCCGACAGCTTCTCCTGGACCGCGGACATCTCCCTCGACGGCGGCAAGACGTGGATCGCGAAGCAGCTGACGATCGAGGCGAAACGGATCGGACCGGCGCGCTCGATGGAGGCGCTGACGGCGACGCGCGAGAAGTGACCTTCGCGGCTTGCGACCTGCGCGTGCGCGCGTCTGGTGGCCGGTCCGGTCCTCGCCCAACGCCCGCCGCCGCGAGAACGCGCGCAGGTGAGCCGTTCCTTGTGATGGCGTGACGGAAATTTGTGTCCGGATTCGGCGGCGGTGTGGCACGCTACCGCTCCGCGCCATCGCGCGGAAGTGACGTCCACCCATGCAAAACCTTCACGCGCGTCTCGTCGCGCTTCTTTTCATCCTCTCCTCGTTTGCCGTTCCTCTCTTCGCCGATGAAAGCGCCGTGAGCGCGCGGCGTGCGGTGCATCTTCTCGACTACATCTCGCAGGACTACGCCGGGGCGGTCAAAGACGGCCAGGTGCTCAGCGCCGACGAATACGGCGAGATGCAGGAGTTCACGCGCCAGGCGCCGGCCGCGGCGAACGACGTTCCGGAGCTCCGCGCGAACGCCGAAATCCAGGCCGGAATGAAGCGGCTCACCGAGCTCGTGACGGCGAAGGCGAGTCAGGCGGAGGTGGCCCAGCAGGCGCTCGCCGTGAAGCGCGCCATCCTCGCCATCACGCATCTTCCTGTCGCGCCGCAACACTGGCCGGACGTCGATCGGGGACGCGCGTTGTTTCAGGACGCGTGCGCCGCGTGTCACGGCAGCACCGGCCGCGGCGATGGCCGCGTCGCCGCGCAGCTCGATCCGCCGCCGGCGAATCTTCGCGATGACGCGCGCATGCGAGGCGTCGCCCCCTTCCAGGCCTTCAACACCATCCGCCTCGGCGTCACCGGAACGGGGATGCCGGCCTTCTCGTCGCTCTCCGACGCCGATACCTGGGCGCTCGCTTTCTACGCGGTGAGCCTGCGCTACGACGACGTGCAGCCGCCGAGCGCGGCCGCCGCGCCTCAGCTTCCGCTCGAAGCCGTGGCCAGCAAGACGGACGAGCAACTCGCGCAGGCGATGGGCGGCTCGGTCGAGCGCGCGCATGCGTCGCTGGCGGCGATCCGCTTGTGGCGTCCCGAAGCGGGCGACTCGCTTTCGAAGGCGGTGCGGTTGCTGCGGGACGCCGAAGCCGCATATCAGCGGGGCGACGTGCCGACGGCGCGCATCGACGCGTTGACGGCGTATCTCGACGGCATCGAGCCGGTCGAGGCTCGTTTGCGCGCGATCGACCTCGCGTACGTGCAGGCGCTCGAGCAGCGCATGGCCGCCGTGCGCGGTGCGATCGAGCGCGGCGCGCCGGCGGCGGACGTCGCCGCGGCGGTGCGCAACGCGGAAGCGGAGATCGCCAACGCGCGGAAGGCGTTGGCGGCGCCGAAGACTTCTCCTTCATTCATCATCTCGATGGCCGCGGCCATCGTGTTGCGCGAGGCGTTCGAGGCGATCCTCATCGTCGTCGCGATCCTCAGCGTGCTTCGCAGCGTGGGCGCCGGACATGCGGCGCGTTGGGTCCACGCCGGCTGGATCGCGGCGCTCGCCCTCGGCGTCGTTGCGTGGTTCGCGTCGGGCGCGTTGCTCGCGTCGAGCGGGCTGCAACGCGAGATGCTCGAGGCGATCACTTCGATTCTCGCCGTCGTGGTGCTGCTCTACATGGGCTTTTGGCTCCATCGCCGCACGGAGATCGCGAAGTGGCGCGCATTCGTCGCCGACCAGGTGAACGCGGCGCTCGGCAAAGGGCGACTCTTCGGCCTCGCGGCGATCTCGTTCTTCGCCGTCTTCCGCGAGGTGCTGGAGACGGTGCTGTTCCTGATCGCGTTGTCGGTCGACGGCGGAAAAGAGGGTCGCACCTACATGCTGATCGGCGTGATCAGCGCGCTCACCGCGTCGATCATCCTCGCGTGGCTGCTCGTGCGCTTCAGCGCGCGCCTGCCGCTGCGCACGATGTTCACCGCCACCGCGGTGCTCATGATGGCGCTCAGCGTGATCCTCGCCGGCAAAGGCCTGCACTCGTTGCAGGAGGCCGGCCTGGCCGGCGTCAACCCGATCGCGTTCCCGCTTCGCGTCGATCTCTTCGGCATCTACCCGACGCTGCAGACGCTCGGCGCGCAGCTGCTCACGATCGCGCTCGCCGCGGTGCTGTGGGTGCGGGGGCGGGGACAGACGAAGCCGGCGTGATGGAGGTCGGCGCGTTCGCCGACCTCCGACCGTTTTCTTCCTAGCGCATCGCTCGGCGGCGCGAGGCGCCGGCCGGAATCCTCTCGTGAGTGATCGGCGCGGACGCGCTCGCGGCGAACGTCTCGCTGCCGCCGTACGTGGCGACGATCGTGTGCGGGCCTTCGAGGAGGCTGCTCGTCATCAGCTCCGCGACGCCGTTCTGCAGCACGGCGGTACCGATCGTGATGCCGCCGTCGACGAACGTGACGGTGCCGTTCGGCGTGCCGCTCGTGGAGACCACCCGCGCGGTGAACGTCACCTCCTGGCCCATCTGCGAGCTTTCCACGTCCTGGGTCAGCGAGATGGTCGTCGTGAACTTCTCCGCGCCGACGCGGGTGAGAACGACGTCGTAGCCGTCGCCGCCGACGTACGTGATGCGGAACTTCGCGTCGCCGACGTAGAAGACCGAGCCTTCGGGCAGTCCGCGGAACGTGCCGTTGATCGGCTGGTTCCCGTCGATGATCGTGATCGGCCGCTCCGACGTCACGTCGCCGGCGAGGCTCACATCGAGCAAGCCGTCGAGAGAGACCGGGCCCGTGACCTTCACCCGATCCGAGCCGTTCGGCGCGAGATCGACCACGTACTTGTCGATGATCGACAGCCACTTCGTCTCGAGCACGCCGATGCGATGCGCGTCGGCGCAACACGGATCCGAGGTGCCGGGGCTCAGCGTCGTCGCGGCGATCGCGGCGGAAGAGCCGGCGCCGCTGGTGCCGCCGAGGAGGCCGTCGACGGTCGCGTTCGGATAGTTGCCGTTGAGATCGAGGCGCCCGCGGAACCGGCCGCTGAACGGACCGTCGCCGGAGACGGAGAGCCCTTCGCCTTGCGCGAGGATCTCGCCCGTGCCGCTGATCGCGCCGGAGATCGACGTCTTCCTCGTCGCGATCGTCAGGTCGTTCGAGGCGAGATCGATCGCGCCGGTGAAGCGCGCGCTGCCGGCCTGCTGGATGCGGATCGATCCGCGAACGAGCAGGGGAGCGTTGCAGACGAAGTCGACGCTGCTGCCGCCGAACTGCAGATCGCCTTTCAGCGTGAGGGCGTTGCCGCTCAGCGTGTAGTCGTCGTTGAACGTGAGCGGGCCGGCGACGAAGCCGGAGAGGTCGTTCGTCGTCGAGAGGCGCGCGCCGGCGGGGAAGAGGAGCGCATCGCCCGCGACCGGCGCACCGGCCGGCGACCAATTCGTCGCTTCCGACCAGTTCGCGCTCGTCGCGCCCGTCCACGTCTTCGTCGTCGGCTGCGGCGTGCCGACGTTCAGCACGACGTCGTTGCCGTCGCCCCCCTTGTACGTGATCGAGAACGTCGTCGAGCCGACTGTGAAGATCGCCCCTTCCGACAGGCCGGTGAACGTGCCGCTCACCGGATCGGTCCCGTCGTTGTCGATGATCTCGAAGGACTGCCCGTTCGCCGGAATGCTGCGGACGAGGATCTCCAGCGTCGCGTCGAGCGTCACCGTGCCCCGCACGCGCAGCTGGTCCGACACGCCGCTCGCCTGGACTTCGATCAGGTAGCGGCCTTTCGGATTGCTGTTGTTGGCGCCGTTCTCCGCCGCGCCGGCAGGCGTGATTGCGAGCGACCCGGTCTGGATCGTGCCGATCGCCGGCTCGCTGCCGGAGCTGGGAGTGGGCGGCGCGTCGCCGGGATAGAGCAGGCCGGCAGTCACCGGTCCCACGGTTCCGTTGCCGCTGAAGCGCGCGCTGCGGATCGTCGCGTTCGGATACGAGCCGACGACGTTCACCCGGCCGTCGATCGTCCCGCTGAACGACCCGCTGCCGACGACGTTCAATCCCGTGCCGATGATCAACACCTTGCCCGTGCCGCGAATCGGTCCGCGGATCACGGTCGCGTAGGCCGGGTTGAACGTGAGCGTCTTGCCGTTCACGTCGAGCGCGCCGTTGTACGTGTGGCCGATCGAGCCGTAGAACGTGATGGAGGCGCCGAGGGTGAGGTCGACGTTGGAGACGAAGGAGATGGCTTCCGGCGAGCTGGTGAAGCTCAGGTTGCCGGTGAGCGTCAGCGGGTTGCCGTTCAGCACGGTGTCGCCTTCGAACGACATCGGGCCGACGACGGTGCCCGCCGGCAGGTCGTTGTTCATGTTCAACGGCGCGATGGCCGGAAACCGCAGGCTATCGGCCGGCGCCGGGGTGCCTTGCGGCGACCAGTTCGCCGGATTCGACCAGCGGTTGCTTTCCACGCCGGTCCAGGTGCGGGTGATCGCGAGAGCGGGAAACGCGATCAGAAATGCGAGGACAACGGGCAGCACTCTACGGTTCATTCGTCTCTCTCCGAACGGCGCGACCGCTGCAAAATGGAAACCAGCGAAACCCCTCACCGCGCCCCGAAACGCACGCCTGTCTCCACCGCCTCCGCCCTCCCGTTCACGCGGTACGGCTTGAACCGCCAAGTGCTCACCGCGGCGAGGATCGCCGACGCCTGATCGGGGAACGCGCTGAGGAGATGCGTGTGCTGCACGCGCCCGTCCTTGCCGATGATGATGCGCACCGGCACGGGGTTGTAGCGATGCGTAGTCAGCAGCGGATCCTGCTTTGCGATGATGTTCTCGCCGCGCGCGTAATCGGCGGCGCAGGCGGTGGGCGGCGGCGCGAGCGACAGCGAGCCGAGCGCCGACTCGGCGGATGTGAGCGTGGTGCTGTCCGTGCCGGTGAAGATGAACGTCAGCGCGTGGCAGCGCGCGTCGGTCGTCAGCACGCGCCAGCGTAGCCCGCTCGCGGGCGAGCGGTAGGCGAGTTGCCGGAACGTGCGGCCGGCGATCTCCACCGACGGCGGCACATCTTCTTTCACGTAGCTCGCCGGCAGATTGCGGCCGATCGACGTCTGCGGCGAGGCGCCAAAGAACAGATCCTGCGCCGACACGAGCACGTTCACCTTCGGCGCCGTGAACTGCGCGAGCGTGTACGCCCCGGCGTCCGAGGGGGGAGGACCCGCCGGCTGCTGGTTCCAGCCGGCGGGAATCGGAAACGTGAGGCCGAAATACGCATTGCGGTAACGCCCGTCCGCCAGCCGCCCACCCTCCGGGACCGGCGTCTTCAGATCGCTCGCGCTCGGCGTCGCGCCCTTCACGAGCACCACGCCTTTCGGCACGATCGACAGCAGCAGGAGGAGCAAAACCGTCATGGCGTGGTCACCTCGATCATCAACGTAGGGCCCGGCTTCAGCCGGTCCGGACGGGCCGAAGCCCGCCCCTGCGTCTTAAAGAGATCGCAGGAAATTGAGCAGATCCTGCTGCTGCGACGTCGTCAGGAGCGAGTAGTAATTCGAGACCGCGTTGTTGGCTTCCGAGCCGGCGGACGAATGTGCGTTGATCACCTGAACGAGGTTTGCCGTCCGCCCGTCGTGCAGGAAGAACAGGCGCTGGCCGAGGCCCCAGAGCGGCGCCGTGCGGAACTGATCGCCGCCCGCGTTGCCCTGCGTCACGTTGTCCGCCAGGCCACTGCCCATGTGATGGATCTGCAGGTCGCTCCACAGCACGGCGGTCTTGTTGTCGAGATCGGACGTGAAGTCCGAGGCCGTCGTGGTGAAGCTGCGGCGATGGCAGGCCGCGCAGCCGATGTCGGTGAACACCGCCTCGCCGTTGATGATCGACGACGTGCCGCCGGGCGTCGTCGCCGACTGCGCCGCCGGCTTGAGCAGGCGCATGAACATCGCGAACTGCACCGCGTCGCTCGGCGTTCCCACCGCCGTCGTATTGAAATTCGTATGGTCCTCGGGCGTCGCGTTGATCTTGCAGCGCGCATCGAGTCCGACGGCCTGCTCCTCGTCCGGATTCGGGCGCTCCTGGGGGAACATCTCGTTGCTCACGCCCTGCTCGACGTTGTAGGCCTCGCCCGCGAAGACCATCAGCGACTTGTTCTGCGCCTTCCAGCCGAAGCGCGTGATGGTGCCGTCGTTGCCCGAGGTGTTGAAGCGGCCGGCGATGCCCTGGTTGGCGCGCGCGTTGGCGGTCGAGTTGAAGCTGGAGGTCAGCGTCGCGTCGGGCGTGTTCTCCACCAGGCCCGCGCCGA
>JAFAVZ010000292.1 GCA_019242175.1 Acidobacteriota bacterium | reverse complement strand
ACTTACAAGCAGTTGCCCGGCGTTGGCGACATCCAGGTGTGGGATCCGTTCACCGGCCAGAACACCCCGTGGAAAGTGCCGACCGGCGGCCGTGGCTACTATCGCCCGCCTTCATTGATCAGCATCTGGGCCAGCGCGCCGTTCTTCCACAACAACGCGCTCGGCAAGCACGTCCACGGCGTGGGCGTCGCCGACCGCATGCAGGCATTCGACGACGCGACGAAGAAGCTGCTCTGGGTCGAGAACCGCAGCGGCTCCACGCCGAACACGGACGGCGCCGACGGGCAGTCGACCTCGCTCTGGCGCACCACGGAGGAGAGCTGGCTCAAGCTCCCCCAGCCGTACCTGCAGTCGCGCGTCCTCCGTTGGGTTCTGCGTAGTCACATGGAAACGGATCCGACCACCGGCGGCAAATACTTCGCGTTCGGCCCGATCCCGAAAGGCACGCCGGTCAATCTCCTGGCGAACACGAACCTCGAGCTGAACGGCATCGGCAAAGCCTGGAACCTCGGCAAGCTGCTGCTCCAAAGCGTCAGCGTGATGAAGGACATCAAGAAGAAGGGCCTGGAGGGCGACGCCGCGACGCAGCAGCTGATGAAGCTCGTGCCGCAGCTCTACAAGCTCAATACGTGTCCCGACTTCATCGAAGACAAGGGCCACACGTTCGGCACCGGCCTGCCCGACGCCGACAAACGTGCGCTCATCGAGTTCATGAAGACCTTTTGAGCGGGCACGGCCCGTTGCGCTGGTTGGCCAAGCCTTCACCAGGCGTCGCACGCCACGCGGACACGGATGCATGCACGGACATCTGACGATGTCCTCGGAAGCGGAGGCAAAACGATGGGCACACCACAGAATCCCGACTTCGACTACATCGTGATCGGCTCCGGCGCGGGCGGCGGCCCCGTGGCGGCGAACCTCGCCAAAAACGGCTACAAGGTCGGACTCATCGAAGCCGGCTCGAACGCCGCGAATCCGTCCTACGGCGTGCCGGTCTTTCATCCTTTCGCTTCCGAGGATCCGGATACTTCGTGGGCTTTCTTCGTGCGCCATTACGAAAGCCTCACCCAGTCGGAGCGCGACACCAAATTCATCAAAGACGAGGACGGCGTCTTCTATCCGCGCGCCGGCACCCTCGGAGGCTGCACCGCGCACCACGCGATGATCACCGTCGTGCCGTCGAACAGCGACTGGCAGTACATTGCCGATCTCACCGGCGACAGCAGCTGGGCGCCGGACAAGATGTACGCGTACTTCACGCGCCTGGAGCGTTGCGGCTACGCGAAGGATCCGTCGCCGAACGCGAATCCGTCCCGCCACGGCTACAAAGGCTGGCTCAGCACCACGGGCCTCGACTACAAGCTCGCCCTCGGCGATCCCGCCGTGCTGCAGACGGTGATCGATGCGGCGCTCACGACGTGGAAGCAGGTGACGGGCGGCATCCTGCCGAAACTGCCGCAGGATCCGAACAATTGGCAGACGCCCGACATCGAAGGGCTCATCTTTCCGCCGTTGGCGACGCTGCAGGGCCGCCGCGCCGGCACGCGCGAGCTGATCCAGACGACGCAGGAGGCGTACCCGCAGAAGCTCGTCATCAAGATGAGCAACCTCGCGACGAAGATCCTTTTCGACGACAACAAAAAGGCGATCGGCGTCGAGACATGGGAAGGGCAGCATCTCTATCGCGCCGATCCGAGCTCCGCCGGTGCGGACGACTACGAAGTCAAGCGCTACTACTGCTCGAAGGAAGTGATCCTCGCCGGCGGCGCCTTCAACTCGCCGCAACTGCTGATGCTCTCCGGCATCGGCCCGGCGGATCACTTGAAGCAGTTCGGGATTCCGGTGATCGCCGACCGCCCCGGCGTCGGGACGAACCTGCAGGACCGCTACGAGGTGGGCATCATCTCGGAGATGAAGAACAACTGGAAGGTGATCAAGGACGCGACGTTCGAGCCGCCCGTGCCGAACCAGCCCGGCGACCCCTGCTACACCGAGTGGCAGAACGGATCGGGCGTGTACACGACGAACGGCGCGCTCGTGGCGGTGATCAAGAAGTCATTTCCCGACCGTCCCGTGCCCGATCTCTTCCTCTTCGCGCTCGCCGGCTATTTCCGCGGCTACTACCCCGGCTACTCGAAGGACGTGGAGCGCACGAAGAACTTCCTCACCTGGGCCGTGCTCAAGGCGCACACGAACAACCACTCCGGCTTCGTGCGTCTGAAGTCGAACGATCCCCGCGACAAGCCGCTGATCGACTTCAAGTACTTCACGGAAGGGAACGACGTCGCTGGCGCCGATCTCGATGCGGTGGTGCAGGGCGTGAAGTTCGCGCGCGCGGTGTCGAAGAACAACGGCGCGATCAAAGGCGAGGTCTATCCCGGCCCCGACGTCCAGAGCGACGCCGACATCCGCCAGTTCGTGCAGGACAACGCGTGGGGCCATCACGCGTCGTGCACGAACCCGATGGGGAAGGCCACCGACCCGAACGCGGTGGTGGACAGCAACTTCAAGGTGATCGGCGTGGACGGCCTGCGCATCGTGGACGCCTCCGTTTTCCCCCGCATCCCCGGCTTCTTCATCGTGACGCCGATCTACATGATCGCGGAGAAGGCGAGCGACGTGATCCTGGCCGCGGCGAAGAAGTGAGGGTGGGGTCGAGGGCGCTCAGTCCTGCGGGTGCCCTCGCATCCACCGTCGCGCGTAGAATCTGGAGCCATGCACCGCGATCTGGAAGAAATCGCCTCGCAAGCCCTCTTGCTCGACGTGGAGTCGCGCGCGGCACTGGCCAAACGTCTCCTCGACAGCCTCGATGAGCTGACCCCGGAGGAGAACGAACGGCTCTGGGCTCAGGAAGGGGCGCGGAGGTTCCAGCAGCTCAAAGCAGGCACCGCAACGTCGACCGCATCCGAGGAGGTCTTCGCGCGGTTGGAATCGCGAAATCGTCGATGAGTCTCGCTTCCATGAGGCCGCGGACGCCGAGCTGACGGAGGCGGTCGCCTACGACGGAAAGGCGTTCGGGTTGGGTGATCGATTGCTGGCGGAGGTCAGCGAAGCGACGCTCCAGATCGAACGGTACCCGAAAGCGCACCGGTCATCGAGGACGGGGTGCGGGCCAAAGTGCTCGTTCGGTTCCCGTACAGTGTCGTAGGTGGTGGAGTCGCAGAGATTCATCGTCGCCGTCGCGCATCACAGCCGACGACCAGGCTATTGGCTCGATCGTTTGCCCGCCGCCTTCGCATGACTCACGAAAGCGTTCTCGCCTCGAGCGCCTTCGCAAACGCCGCCCACACCTCCTCGGTGAAGAGCGCGAACGTCACCTGTTCGAGGGACGGCACGCGTTCGAGCGCGGCCACCGTCTCTCCGATCGCGACCTCCGCCGCCGCCTCGGCCGGGAAGCTGAAAAGGCCGCAGCTGATCGCCGGGAAGGCGATCGTCCGGATGCCGTGCTCCGCGGCAAGTGCGAACGAGCTGCGGTAGGTGCGGGCGAGCTGTTCGTGCTCGCCGTTCGTCCCGCCGTGCCATGACGCCCCGACGGCGTGGATCACGTACTTCGCCGGCAGCCGGTAGCCGCGCGTGATCACCGCCTGTCCGGGAAACACGCCGCGCATGATCGACATGCACTCCGCTTTCAGCTCCGGTCCGGCCGCGGCGTGGATCGCCAACCCGACCGCCCCGCCCGGCGTGAGACTCGTGTTCGCCGCGTTGACGATCGCGTCCACCTCGAGCTTGGTGATGTCGCCGCGGTGGAGGCGAATGCGAGAGTGCATGGGTGCCCATCATATGAAGCATTCTTCCCCGAGGAGAATCGGGACAGGCGGATGTCCATACCTTTATGATGGAGGGAGGGAACAGGCCCTGCCGTTTCTCGAAATCGGATTCCGTGACGGGGATCGCATTTTTGGAAACGGTCCTGGGTGTAGCGTACGAAGAAACATCGAGCCTCCACGCGGTGGAGAAAAGCCCGGCGCGAGTGCGAGCTTTCACGAGAACCTGAAAAAATGACACTAGCTCCTGCGCCACGGATGAGGCGTAGCCTAGTTACGGATATGAGTCTTACCCGGCCCAAAGAACCGACGGTGGCGATCGTCGAACGGTACCTCGCCGAATGCTTCGCCATCGAAGACGTGCCCCGCGCGTCGGAGCTGGCGGCGCGTTGCGGGATGTCACCCGCGCAGCTCACCCGGGCCTTCGTCCGCGAGCTCGGCTCCCGCCCCGCGGAGTTCCTCAAAGGCCGGCAGGTCGAGTACGCGAAGCGCCTCCTCGTCACGACCACGCTGACCACCACGGAAGTCGCGTATCGCGCCGGCTTCGGCACGCGCGGCACGTTCTTCCGCGTGTTCCGTCGCTCGACGCGGATGACGCCGGCGCAGTACCGCGCGCAGATCCATCCCGAAGCCGCCTAAGACGCATTCGCGGTTCGCGCCGTATCTCAGCGCGAATGCGAAAGCTGGTCGTGCTGATCCTGTTCGCCGCGGCTCTGCGCGCGCAGAACACGAACAACGATTCCTCGTGTGACATCGGCGTCGCGCCGGCCGCGACGCTCCTCCTTCCTTACTTCGAAGTTGAAACGGCGGAACGCGGAATCACGACGATCTTCTCCGTGACGAACGTCTCCGCGCAGCCGCACGTGGCGCACGTCACGCTCTGGACCGACTACGACTATCCCGCGCTGTCGTTCCACCTCTACCTCACGCCGTACGACGTGCAGCCCGTCAACCTCTACGACGTCATCGTGGACGGCGTGATCGCCGCCGACGCGGGACCGATCGGCAGCAGCTGCGGCGAGCTGCCCCGCACGGTTCCTCCCCAATTGCTTGGAGAGGCGCGCCTGGCGCTGCAGATCGGCACCACGGCGACTTGCACCGGCTCTTCGCAGGCCCGGCGCATCGGAAGCATTCACGGCACTCTGGCCGCCGGCTACGCGACGATCGACGTCGTGAAGGACTGCTCGGCGATCTCTCCGCCGAGCCAAATTTACTTCCGCGATCTCCTGCTGTTCGACAACGTACTCATCGGCGACTACGAAACGATCGATCCGGCGAAGCACGCTGCGGGCGGCACGCCGCTCGTGCACATCCGCGCCGTTCCGGAAGGCGGCCCGGCCGGCGCCAGCGCCGTTCCCACACCGCTCCAAACCACCTTCTACTCCCGGTACCTCGGCGAGCTCGCGCCAGGATTCGATCGCCGCCAGCCGCTGCCCGCGACGTTCGCCGCGCGCTTCGTCCAGGGCGGCGGCTTCGAGACGCGATTCAAGATCTGGCGCGAGGGCTCGCGCGGCGTGTTGCAGGGATGTGCCGGATACCAGGGCTCCGGCGGATTCGCGCCCACGCGCGAGAACGTCGGCAACTCGTTCATGCGTCCGACCGAGATCGTGCGGTTCGACGAGCACGAAAACTCCTTCGTGACCCAGTTCTTCGGCGAGTTCCCGTTCCCATCGACGGTGTTTCCTGCCGCCTCCGCACGGCGATCGGACAGCAGCGACTTTCCGCCGTTCGCGTCGCCCGCCGACGATCGAGCGGGTTGGATCTACCTCAACCTCGACAGCCAGCTCGGCGCACGCGGCCCTGAGCTTCCGTCCCAGAACTGGGTCGTGACGTCGCTGTCGGTGCCCGATCTCTTCCAGGTCGACATGGACGCCGCGTGGCTCGGCAACGGCTGCACACCTCCCATTCGCAACACGGAAGTCGGGACCGTCGGAGTCATCGGTCCCGCCGGAAGGAATCCATGAAGAAACTGATCGCGCTCCTGCTGTTCGCCGTCGCGTTGAAGGCGCAGAACACCAACAACGACTCGTCGTGTGACATCGGCGTCGCGCCGGCCGCGACGCTGCTGCTGCCGTACTTCGAAGTGGAGACGGCGGCGCAAAGCAAGACGACGCTGTTCACCGTGACGAACGTCTCGGCGCAGCCGCACGCCGCGCACGTCACGCTCTGGACCGACTACGACTATCCGGCGCTCACGTTCAATCTCTATCTGACTCCGTACGACGTGCAGCCGATCAATCTGTACGACGTGATCGTGAACGGCGTGATCGCCGCCGATGCGGGGCCGATCGGCGGCACTTGCGCGAACTTGCCGCGCGTCGTGCCTCCGCAGTTGCTGCGCGAAGTGCGCACGGCGTTGACCGCCGGCACGACGTCGTTCTGCAACGGCGCCACGAATGCGGACCGCATCGGCGGCGATCACGGCACGCTCGCCGTCGGCTACGCGACGATCGACGTCGTGAAGGACTGCTCGTCGACGCTCGCCACGACGATGGCGTACTTTCGCGAAGAGCTGCTGTTCGACAACGTCTTCATCGGCGACTACGAGGCGATCGATCCGGCGAGGCAGGCCGCGACCGGCTCGCCGCTCGTGCATGTCCGCGCCGTTCCGGAAGGCGGACCCGCCGGCGCGGACGCCGTCGGCGCGCCATTCCACACGACGTTCTACTCGCGTTACCTCGGCAATCTGCCGCAGGGCTTCGATCGCCGCCAACCGTTGCCCTCCGCCTTCGGCGCGCGTTACCTCCAACTCGGCGACTTCGAGACGCGCTTCAAGATCTGGCGCGAAGGAACGCGGGGCGCGTTGGCGGCCTGCTCCGGATACGCGGGAACGGCCCCCGGCTCGCGAACGCCCACGCGCGAGACGGCCGGCAACTCCGCGGCTCCCGTCACCGACATCGTGCGGTTCGACGAGCACGAGAATGCATTCAGCCAGTTCCCGAGCCCGATCGAGTCGCCGTCGGCGAAGTTCGTGGTGCTACCCGCAGCGTCGAGCCTCGCCTCCGACGATCCCACTCTTCCGCCTCTGGTCTCCATCGCGGGCGACCGCGGCGGCTGGATCTACTTCAACCTCGACAGCACCCTCGGCGCGCGCGGACCGACGTATGCCTCGCAGAACTGGGTCGTGACGTCGATGTCCGTGCCGAATCTGTTCGAGGTCGACATGGACGCCGCGTGGTTCGGCAACGGCTGCAGCGTGATCCCGCGGACGGGTGGCAACGAGGACTGGCTGATCGGTCCCGCCGGCCTCACACCCGTTTGCCCCGAGAACTCCCGCCCCGAGATCTGCCATCCGGACGTGGCGCCGTACATCGGCACGAACCGCAATCCATGAAGAGGCTCGTCGCGAGAACTCCCGCCCCGAGATCTGTCATCCGGGCGTCGCGCCGTACATCGGCAGCAATCGTGAGCGCTACTCGTAGCGCAGCGCGTCGATCGGATCCAGACGCGCCGCTTTGCGCGCGGGATAGAACCCGAAGAACACGCCGACGAACGCGGCCACGCCGAACGCCACGCCGATCGAAGACGGGCTGATCACGATCGGCCACTTCAGCGCCTTCGCCACGATCGACGACGCGCCGATGCCGAACAGCACGCCGATCAGGCCGCCCACGATCGACAGCGTGATCGCCTCGAACAGGAACTGCAGCAGCACGTGCCGGCCCTTCGCGCCGATCGCCATGCGGATGCCGATCTCGCGCGTCCGTTCCGTCACGGAGACGAGCATGATGTTCATGATTCCGATGCCGCCGATGAGCAGCGACACGGCGGCGATCGAGAGCAGCAGCGTGCGCAGGATCTTCATCTGCGCCTCCTGCGTCTGCGCGATCTCCTCCTGGGAGCGCATCTGGAAATCGGCGTCGCCGCCGGGAGGGATGCGATGCCGTTGGCGGAGCAGCGCGTCGATCTGGTCCTGCGCCTCCTGCACCTGGCTCGAGCTCGCCGCCGCGGCATAGATCATGTTCAGGCGGGGCTGGCCCATGAGGCGCTTCATCACCGTCGTGTACGGCGCGATGATCTGGTCGTCCTGATCGGAGCCCATCATGTTGCCGCCCTTCTTGTCGAGGACGCCGACCACTTTGAACGGCACGTTCTTGATGCGGATCACCTGGCCGACGGAGCTGCCCTGCGGGAAAAGGTTGTCGGCGACGGTGGTGCCGAGGACGGCGACTTTCGCGCCGGCGCGGACGTCGGCGTCGGTGAAGAACGAGCCCTCGTTCACGTT
>JAFAVZ010000595.1 GCA_019242175.1 Acidobacteriota bacterium | reverse complement strand
CGGATTTTGCCCGTCCGGGCCGGCTGAAGCCGGCCCCCTACATTCCGCCAGTACGCCGAGAGGGCTACGGTTCGTGAAAAACGTGGGGACCGGCTTCAGCCGGTCCCGCGGCGGGCTAAAGCCCGTCGCCACGTTCGCAAGTACGACGAGGTAGGCGACGTGGCGCTGAGTGATGTAGGGGCGGGCTTTAGCCCGTCCGGGCCGGCTGAAGCCGGCCCCTACATTCCGCCAGTACGACGAGTGGCCACGGTTCGTGAAGAACGTGGGGACCGGCTTCAGCCGGTCCCGCGGCGGGCTAAAGCCCGTCGCCACGTTCGCAAGTACGACGAGGTAGGCGACGCGCTGGTGACGTAGGGGCCGGATTTTGCCCGTCCGGGCCGGCTGAAGCCGGCCCCCTACATTCCGCCAGTACGCCGAGAGGGCTACGGTTCGTGAAAAACGTGGGAACCGGCTTCAGCCGGTCCTGCGGCGGGCTGAAGCCCGCCGCCACGTATGAGTGTCATCCGAGGTAGGGATTTCCTCCTCCCCGTCACTCCCATTGCGAAGGAGCTTCGCATGGTCGCCATTCGCCCGATCGTAGTCTGCGTCGCCGCCCTCCTCGTCTTCACCGCGTGCCGCCGCAACGAGCCGCCCGCACCCGAAACCGCAGCGGCGCCGGCGACGACGAGCAGCGTCGCGACGACATCGTCCAATCCCAACCCGCCCGACCCTTGTGCGACGTCGACCGCGCCCGGCGGCGTATCGCAGATCCCGCCGGTGCAGATCAGCGGCAGCGTGCCGGTCAGCGTCCCGTTGCCGGCGCAGATCAACTCCCCCACCCAGATCCGCCCGAACTTCGACTGGTTCTCGTGGGAGCAATTCATCGCGTTCAACTGGCCGGCATCATCGACGGGCCGGGGCAACGCGCAATCGCCGAACGATCCGAACACGTTCCTGAAAGCGGCCGCCGGAACGCAGACGGTGTGGGGCACTTACAAAGCGAACTGGGAAGTCTTCAATCAGGGCAACGCGCGCCCGACGCCGTGGGATTCGTGGCAGGCCGCGATCCCCGCGCAGTGCACGAAAGCGAAGCCGGGCGAGCGCGAGCTGCTGATGTCATCGAAGGGCAACACGGTGCTCAACGACGGCGTGCAGGCGTTCTCCTTCCCCCTCGTCGACGCGAACCGCAACTACCTCTTCTACGAAGTGCGCTACGGCCGCGCGACGTACGACTTCATCCGCGGCGCGGACAACGACCCATCGAGCTGGCTCTATCTGGCGAAGAATCTCAGCCCGCCGAAGCAGCAGACGATGCCTGCCTCGACCTCCTCCCCCTACTCCCTCGGCGCCGTCATGATCAAAGCCGCCTGGCGCGACATGGCCGCCGTCCCGAAGAGCCAATGGAGCCGCTACTATGTCACCACAGCCCAGGTCTACGACCCGACGACGACGCAATGCTCGGCGCATGACGTCGGACTCGTCGGCTTTCACATCGCACAGAAGACGAAAGATTTTCCGGAGTGGGTCTGGTCGTCGTTCGAGCAGGTGGACGTCCTGGGCGGCCTCCTCCCGAACTGCGCGGCGGGCGACACGAACTGCAGCCAGGTCCACGGCTTCGCCCACCGCCCCACGTCGATCACGCTGGAGCCCGATCCGTCGAAGCGGACGCCGGTGAACGCCGCGCGTCTCAACGAGATCCCGACGACGCCGCCAGGCGCGGCGACGACCGACGTCAACGCCACATTTCAGAAGGCGCTGGCCGGCACGCCGTGGGCCTACTACCAGCTCGTGATCACCCAGTGGCCGACGAACGGCACCACTTTCAAGCCGATCGAAAACGGCGGCGCGTATCCCTGCTGGTCGGGCCAGCCGTTCCCCGCGAACGGCGCCGTCAACCTCACGCTCGAGACCTACTTCCAGTCGAAGTCGGACGGCTTCGGCGCCGGCGGCAACAGCTGCATGCAATGCCACTACGGCGCGGGCCTGTACGACTACAGCTGGGGCCTGAAGCGCCGCCCGCACGCATAGGAGTCGAACCGAACATGACGACGCAGAACTGGTGGATGTTCCACGGCGACCCGTCTCACACCGGCGAAGTCACGACCAGCAACATCAACAGCACGACCGCCGCGAAGCTGCAGCTCGCGCAGTCGATCAACGTGCAGGGCTCGATCCTCTCGACGCCCGCCATCGTCGACGGCTTCCTCTACGTCGGCCTGGCGAACAGCCACACGCCCGGCGTGCCGAGCGCGAACGGCGGCACGATGCTGAAGATCGGCCTCGCCAGTGGCCAGACCGTCGCGCAGTACAACTGGGAGATCGATCTCAACGAACGCGACTCGCACGGCTTCGCCGGGATGGGCTGCACGCCCGCAGTCGCCGACGGCAAGGTCTATTTCTCCGCGTTCGACGGCGGCCTTTACTGCCTCAACGCCGCCGACATGACGCTGCTCTGGAAGACGCAGCTGCGTTGGGACGACCCGGCGCACAAACAGCCGATCCGCAATGTGCGCAACTACACGCAGGCGCCGCAAGCCGCCGGCTGGTCGTCGCCCGTCGTGGCGAACGGCAAGCTGTGGGTCGGCATCGGCGAAGGGGAGAATCCCGACCTGTTCTCGTTCGTCTACTGCCTCGACGCGAACACCGGCGACGTGATCTGGATCTACTCGACCTGCAAGTACACAGCGGATGCGGACAACAAGCCGAACGTCCTCCCGGCCGACTTCGTCGTCGGCGAGCTGCAGCCCGGATTCTCCCTCACCACCGACGGACCGATCACGAAGGGCTCGTCGGTGTGGTCGTCGATCGCGTACGACGCCGAACTCGACTCGCTGTTCTGCGCGACCGGCAATCCGGTACCCGACTCCGCGCTGCCCAGCGCCGGCTACTCGAACGGCGTCCTGGTGATCGCCGGCAGCAACGGCGCGTTCAAAGGCTTCGTCCAGTTCCCGCCGGAGTCGAGCTACCGCCCGTCGGACATCGACGTCGACGTCGGCGGCTCGCCCACGATCTTCATGCGCAACGGCAAGAAGGTCGTCGGCATCGGCTGCAAGAACGGCTCGTACATGATCTTCGACGCCCAGACGTTCGCCATCCTCAACGTGCGCCAGATGCTGCCGTACATGAACAACGGCGAGCAGATTGCGAGCGTCGACCCGCATGGCCCCGACACGTCGTCCGACCCGAATCCGTCGCCGACGAACGCGGAGTCGAACCAGCTGCAGGCCGAGAATTTCCACGGCACCTACAGCACCGCCGCGCTCTGCTCCACCCAACAAAAGCTCTTCATCGGCCTCGGCGGCAACAACTATCACTTCGTCTCCGCCGGCATCGACTACTTGAATACGCCTTTCATGCGCGCGCTCGACTGGAACACGCTCGCCGACGCCTGGCCGATGGCCGGCGACCCGCAGAAGTACACGAACGCCGGAACGGCGATGTATCAGAACCCGGCCGAGAGCGGGATCAGCGTGCCCGCGGTCGTGAACGACGTCGTGTTCATGGCCACGACCCAGGTCGCGCTCTACGCGTTCAGCGCGACGGACGGCACGGTGCTCTGGAGCGACATGAACAACTTCGGCGGCCAGACGATGGGCTTCAACGGCGGCTACGGCTACTGCATGGGCCCCGCGATCTGGGGCGACTACGTCGTCGCCGGAGCGCTCGTCGCCGGCCGCGACGGCGGCGTGTTGAACATCTACAAGCTCCCGTCTTCGACCTGATCGCCGATGCTGAAGCTCCTCCTCCTCGGCGTCCTCGCCGGGATCGACAACCTGCAGGTGGCCGCGGCGCTCAGCGTCGCGCCGCTCTCGCGCATGCGCCGCGTGCTGCTCGCGGTGGCGTTCACGATCTGCGAGACGACGTCGCCGCTCGTCGGCTACGCCCTCGCCACCTCCCTCCGTTCCCGCCTCGGCGCGATGTTCGATCACGCGACGCCCTTCATCGTGATCGGCTGCGGCGCGGCGATCGTCTGGCTCGCGCTGCGCGAACAGGACACCGCGCCGATCGTGAACAGCAACTGGACGATCTTCGGCCTGCCGCTCTCGCTGTCGCTGGATAACCTGCTGGTCGGCGTCAGCCTCGGCTCGTTCGGCTACCGGCCGGCCGTGGCGGCGCTGGCCATCGGCGGAACGAGCGCGCTGCTCTGCCTTTGCGGAATCGTGTTCGGAACCCGCATCCGCCGCCTCATCCCCGAACGCGCGGAGCTCGCCAGCGGCGCCGCGCTCATCGCCATCGCCGCCTCGATGTGGATTCGCAGCTAGGACATCGTCCGATGTCCTACGCAACAAAGATCAGTGAAACGCCGAGCCTCGCGAATGCTTGGCCAGCCAGCACAGCGGGCCGTGCCCGCTAGGAGAAACGACATGCCGACGTCCTTCAAGACCGACATCGCCCCGATCTTCGCCCCGTTCTACGCACAGATGATCTGGCGCTTCGACCTCCGCGTCTACGAACAGGTGAAGGCGAACGCGCTGCTCATCGACCAGTTCATCTCCAGCGACCCCGACAATCGGATGCCGCCCGCGAATTACGGCCCGCCGCTCAGCGGCCAGGACATCGCGACGTTCAAGACGTGGATCGCGGAGGGCTGCCCGCCGTAGCCGTCGTGCGCCGCCGCATCGCCCAGGCGACGACCCAGTCGATCCCGAGAACGACCGCCAGCAGCACGATGAGCGGCGCGACCGTGACCGCGCCCGTGGCCAGCTTCGCGAACGGCCGCTCCGGATGCATCGGCACCGCCCGCGACCCGATGAGCGCCGCGAAGATGACGAAGATGAGCGCGCGCACCCACACCGGCCGCGGCCACGTGAGGAAGACGCCCGCAATCAACCCGACGAGGAGAAATGAGCCGATGGTGAGCAGCGTCCCCGAGACGCTCTGCCGCACCGGCGTGACCGAGAACCAGAAGACGGCGCACACCGCCGCCGTGATGACCGCACGCCGCAAAATGACCGGGAGAAGGTGCACGGGGGAATTGTGCCACTAGCGGGGCCGGTCGAGGAGACCTTGCATGCGATCGGCAACCTCGGAAGTCACACGCAGGAGCGCGGCGACGAGATGCTGATCGATTTCGACCGGCCCTTCGTACTCCGCGACGTTCCGCTTCCGATGCGCCTCATCGAGCACGCGCCACCGTTCGGGTGAAAGGCCGAGCGTGTGGGCGAGACACTGAAAAACCACGAAGCGGTTCTGCGCCCGATACCCATGCCAGCGAAGTGCCGCCAACGAGAGTGCATGCGCGGCGTTGTACGCGAGATCGAAGCGGCTTTCCATCGAGAGCGCTTCGTTCATCGCATCGGCGAGACGCGCCCGTCCGGATTGCACGAGCGCATCGATGTCCGCTTGAATCCGCGGCTCGGCCTTTAGCTGCCCCGTGCGAACGAGATTATCGAGCGGCGTCGAGGACTTCATCGTTGCCAATCAGCCAGATCCGTTTCCCGGCCACGACCTTTTCGAGGAACGCAGCCTTCCGGGTACGGCGAGAACGATACTCCTTCTCGGTATAGAGCGTCGGATGGATGCGGCGCCCGAGCTGACCCTCCACCGGCGCAAGTCGGCCGTAGAGTTCCTCCAAAGCGACATCGTTTGTGACCAGGAGAACGTCGATGTCGCTCGTCACTCGATCCTCTCCGCGCGCAACCGATCCGTAGATGAATGCGAACCGAATCCGTTCGGCCAGCGGCTCGAGCGCTCTCCGAAGCGGATCCGCGACCCCGACCGTTTTCACAACCAAAGCGCGCAGATCCGCAAAAATCGGCGAGTCCGGATTCGCCTGATAGTGCTTTTGGTTGCCGACGGCGGCGACCGTCACGAGACCACTCGCCTCGAGCCGCGCCAGTTCGCGATGCACCGCTCCCGAACCGGCAGCCGTCCGGCGGATGATCTCGTTGCGAAAAAAGGTGCGCTCCGGATTTCCAAACAGGACGGCGAGCACACGCTGCTGCGTGCGGGTGAAAAGCGCATCCGCCACCCCTGAAGACATAAGACCCAAATGAGGACTGATCGAGCCCATTTAGGGACCATCATAACCCATCCCATCCATTCTCCTCCCCCACCCGTACCTCGATCATGCGCCCAACCCTCCCGCCCGGCACCGCCGGCATGCCCTTGCTCGGCGAGACGCTCGCCTTTGCCAAAAATCCTTTTCGTTTTATCGACGAGCGGCTGGCGAGGCATGGCCGAGTCTTCCGTTCGCGGGTCCTCGGGCGCAACGCGGTGGTCATCGCGGGGCCGGATGCGGCGGGAAGGTTCATCGATCCGGGCCTCGTCAAGCGCGAGCAGTCGATGCCACCCCATGTCCAGCAGCTCTTCGGCGGGCGCAGTCTGCCGCTCCTCGATGGTGACGCGCACAAGGACCGGAAGAGCGTCATCAACCAGGCGTTCGGGCGGGCGGCCATCGAGGCCTACCTGCCGCAGATGCAAGCGTCGATCGAACGCGCGTTCATGCGCTGGAGCGCGGCGGGCGAGCTTCTTTGGCTCGATGAGTTGAAGCGGCTGGCGATCGAAGTCATCTGCGCGAATTTCATCGGCATGGAGCCGGGCCGCGAGCTGGATGACCTTCGGCGCGACTACGACGCGCTCACCGGCGGCTTTGCCACGTTGCCCATCAACCTGCCCGGCACGCGGTATCACCGCGCGCTCAAGGCGCGCGATCGCATTCTCGCCGTCCTGCGCGCGAGAGTCCGCGAACGGCGCGCGCATCCCACGAGCGACGGCCTCTCGCGCATCCTCGCCGCCGCCGGCACCGCGCAGGAAGACGAAGCGATCGCCCTCGAGCTGCATCACATCGTCATCGCCGGCTTCATCGTCTACGCCGAGCTGGGATCGATCGTCCAGAAGTTGACCAGTCATCCGGACGTGAAAGCGAGACTGGAGCGCGAAGTCGCCGGAAGCGGATCGATCACGCTGCAGGCGTTGATGAAGATGCCGTACCTGCTGCAGGTGATGAACGAGGTGAAGCGGCTCTGCCCGATCATCCCCGCCGTCTTCGGCATCGCGAAGGACGGCTTCCAGGTCGCCGGCATCGACGTCCCGGCGGGATGGATGATCCTCTGGGCGTTGCGTCCGAGCCACGTCGCGCACGGCGTCTATGACGATCCGGAACGCTTCGATCCCGACCGCTTCTCGCCCGAACGTGCCGAGGAGAGACGGCACGAGCATGCGTTCGCGCCTCAGGGAGCCGGGCCGGTCACCGGCCATCGCTGCCCCGGCCTCGACTACGCCACGTACTTCATGGAGGTCTTCACCATCGTCCTTCTCCGCGGATATCGGTGGAGGCTCCCGACGCAGAGCTTCGAGCTCGACTACAGCAGCACGCCGCCCCAGCCGCGGGACGGATTGCGCGCGACCGTCACGAGCAAGTAACGGACCCCTGCGCTACACTCCCTTCCGGTTCCCGGGATGGCTGAGAAAACGCTCCATGATGGGCGGTGGGCGCTCACAGGTGCGGCTCTCGATCGTTTGCTCGAAAGGCTCGACGCGGATCGAGAGACCGCCGCGGCGCGGTACGAAGAGCTCCGCGCGAGACTGCGTGCGCTCTTCGAATGGTGGGGTGCGCAAGACGCCTCCGCGCTCGCGGACCGCGCGCTCGACCGCCTCGCCGTCAAGCTCCTCGAAGGCACGGAGATCGGCGCCACACAGCTCGCAGCCTACGTACGGAGCGTCGCCCAGCACGTCCTCTTCGAATGGCGACGTGAGGAATCGCGGCAGGAGAAAGCCGTCCGGGACGTTCCGCTCAACGAGCCGGTGACGGAAGACGAGCTCGCGGCGCTCGATCGCTGTCTCGAACGGCTCGAGGCAGACGACCGCAAATTGATCCTCGAATACTACGAAGGCACCCACAAGGCGACGCGCCAACGCCTCGCCGAGAAGCTGGGCGTGACGCCAACCGCGCTGCGCATCCGCGCGCATCGGCTGCGCCAGCGTTTGCGGGACTGCGTGGGAAAGGCATGAAACGTTTCCGGCGGTTCCACCATTAGGACCAGGAGATCGCGAAGTATGGCAGTGGAAAGATTTCCGAATCCCGACGCATCGCTCGCCCGCCAGTTTCTTCTCGGCAAGTTGAGCGCCGAAGCGTCGGAGCAATTCGAGACGCGGCTGCTCGAAGACGCCGAGCTGTTCGAGCTCGTGCAGGCTGTCGAAGGCGATCTCCTCGACGAGCTCGCGCGCGGCGAGTTGGCCGGCGACGATCGGAACGCGATGGTCGCCCGCGCGAGTCGCCGTCCCGGACACGCGCGCTTCGCCCAGGTGATGACGGAACGCGCCGGCACGGAAAAACCGCAAACGTTCGCGAGGATCGCGCTGATCGCCATCGCCGCATTGCTCGTGATCGTGGTCGGCGCGGTGTTGATGAACCGCCGTCAGCCTCAGGAATCGCCGACGCGGCCGCCGGTCGTCGCCTCCACGATGCAGCCCGCCGGCACGCCGGAGAAAGTCGCCGCCATCACCCTCGCGTTGGCCTCCACGCGCGGAGCTGCAACGCCCACGAACAAGCTCACGCTCGATCCCGACACCACGCGTGTCGCGATCACCATCCGCCTCCATCCTGCCGACCGCTACGCACGCTATGACGTCGCGCTCGTCGGCAATGCCCCGGTCTGGCGCGGCACGCTCACCACCGACACGAACGAGCTGATGGTCTCCGTTCCCGCGGCGTCGCTCCAAGCCGGCCGCTATCGCATCGAAGTCGCCGGCATCAACGGCAACGATCGCGATGACCTCGGCGAACAGGAGCTGCTCATCACGCGATGATCCCGTCTGCCCTCTTCGCGCTCGCGGTGAGCGTCCTGCCTCCGGGCGTGACGTTGCGCGACGCGATCGGCCGCCACGACAGCGTCCAGTACACGATCCGCGTTCCCGCCAACACCGCCGCGAGCATCGAAGTCACGCATCGCGGCGTCTACACCGTCACGCGCCTCATCGAAGACGGCAAGCGCATCGATCTCTCCGACGACAGCAATGGCGACGACGGCGAGGAATTCGTCGTCGCGCCGATCCGCGACCGCAACGCCGAGTACGACGTCGTCATCGTCCCCATCGTTCACAACTCCTGCGGCGAGGTCGAAACCACCCTGCGCTTCGATCCGGTCGACGAACGCGCGCGCACGCTCGACGAGGCGCATCGCAAGCTCTTCGAGGCGCGCCGCCTGGAGATGGTCGGCGATGCCAAGTCCGCCGAGGCTTCGAATACGACGTTCGATGACGCGATTGCGCTCGCGAAACAGGCCGGCGAGCTCCGCACCCTCAGCGAAGCGATCTTGCGATCGTCCATCGTCCTCGGCCAGGTCAGCCGCACCGAAGACGCAATCGCGCGCATCGAGCAGGGCATCCCGCTCTTCCACGACCTCGGCTACATCGGCGTCGAAGGCCGCGCGCTCGATCGGCGCGGCGAGCTTTACCGGCGCATCGGCGACGTCGCCGCGGCGGAACGCGATCTCAAAGCCGCCTTGCCGCTCGTTGAGGCGGCGCGTGCCTACGAAGGCATCGCCGACACGCGCAACAACCTCGGCCTCGTTTACGAGCAAACGGGCCGCTGGGACGACGCGATCAAGATGTACGCCGACGTCATCCCGCTCACGCCCAACATCTCCATCGACACCGCTTCCGCCGTGCGCAGCAATCTCGGGAGCACCTACACCGCGATGGGCGACTATCCGGCGGCGCTCGAAGTTCTGAAGTACGCGCTGGAGATGAAGCGCTCTCAGAACATCCCGCGCCGCACGTCGCAAACGCTTCATGTGATCGCGCTCGTGCAGGTCGCGATGAGCGAGCTCGACAAGGCGCGGGCGACGTTGAACGAAGCGATGGCGCTCGCCGAGAAAGCCGGCGACCCGACGCTCATCGGCCAGTTATACGCCACTCTGGGGCGACTCGGCATTCGCCAGAAGCGCTACGACGACGCGGCGGAAGCGTTTCGTCAGTCGCTCGAACGGTCGCGCGCCGTGAAAGACCGGCGCGCCGAGGGGCGGACGCTGACCAGCTTCGCGACGGTGGAGTTGGAACGCGGCAATGTGAAAGAGGCCGGCGAGATGTCCGCGCGCGCCGTCGAGCTCGCGCATGACGTCGCGGACAACGTCAACGAAGCGGCGGCGTTGTATGCGCATGCGCGCGTCCGGCAGATGGAAGGCAATCTCGCCGATGCGCTCAGCGAAGCGCGCAAAGCCGTCGACATCGTCGACTCCATCCGCGCGGCGATCGTCAATCCCGATCTCCGCTCGACGTATCTCAGCACGCTGCGCAAGTACTTCGACCTCGTCATCGAGCTGCAGATGCTCGAGCACGAACGGAATCCGAGCGGCGGCTTTGCGGCCGAGGCTTTTCGGACGAATGAACGGTCGCGGGCTCGAACGCTGTTGGAGAGTCTCGCCCGCGCGCAGGCCAACGTCGTGAAAGGCGTGCCGCCGGAGCTCGTGACGCGGATGCGCGAGGTACGCCGGGAGCTCGACGCGAAGCAGGCATATCACGCGACGCTCTTGCGCAACGAACGGCGCACAGAGCTTCGCAACGTCGAGACGCGGATCGCGACGCTGCTCTCCGAGGAACGCGAGCTGGGGGCGAAGATCCGCGCTTCGAGTCCCGACTATGCGGCGCTGGAGTTCCCCGAACCGCCCGCACCGGCGGACATCCAGTCGAGCCTTCTCGACCACGACACCACGCTCGTCGAATACCACCTCGGACGCGATCGCAGCTACGTCTGGGTGATCTCGAAACAGAAGGTGCGCGTCGAGAAACTGCCGAACGAGGCGACCGTGGAGAAGCTCGCGCTGCGGTATCGCGACCTGCTGCTTCGCGATCCCGAGACGCTCTATCCCGAGTCGGCGGAGAAGATGCGGAAGGATCGCGTCGCGGCGAGCCATGCGCTGGCGAAAGCGGTGTGGCGTCCGGTCGGCGCGATCAAAGGGAAGGTGCTCATCGTGCCGGACGGCGCGCTGAGCTACGTCCCGTTCGCGGCGCTTCCCGATGCCGAGGGCCAACCGCTCCTCGTCGCGCACGAGATCTCGTACTTGCCCTCGGCCACGCTGCTCGCGACTTTGCGCCGCTCGACGCGTGCCGCCGAGCCGCTGCGCTCCGTCGCCGTGTTCGCCGATCCCGTGTTCCAACGGACCGACCCGCGGTTCGGAGCTTCGAAGCCGGCCGCCGATGCGACTCCGCGCGATGACGAACGCTACACGCGCGGCGCCGACCTGCGCCGTCTGCGGTTCTCGGGACAGGAAGCAGAAGCCGTTCTCTCCGCCGCGGATCGCACGAAGAGTCTCGAGGCGCTCGGATTCCGGGCGACGAAACAGGCGATGACCAGCGCCGACCTGCGTCGCTTCGGGACGCTGCACGTGGCGACGCATGGGATCGTGAATGCCGAGGAGCCGGACAAGTCCGGATTGGTTTTCTCTCGGTACGACCAGAAGGGACGGCGCATCGACGGCTTCCTCAAGCTGGGCGACATCTACAACCTCGACCTCGATGCCGACCTCGTCGTCCTCAGCGCCTGCCAGACCGCGATCGGCAAGTCGGTGTTCGGCGAGGGGATGATCAGCCTGACGCGCGGCTTCATGTACGGCGGCGCGAAACGGGTGATGGCAACGCTCTGGAGCGTCGACGACCGCGGGACGGCGAAGCTGATGGCGCAGATGTACGAGTCGATGCTGCAGAAACACGAGCCGCCCGCCCGCGCGCTGCGCGAGGCGCAGCTGGCGATGCTGCGCAATCCACGCTGGAGCGACCCATATTACTGGGCCGCCTTCACGCTGCACGGGGAGCGGTGAGCGGGCGTCCCGCCCGCGGCCGGCGGGCGTCCTCGCCCGGCGGTACGAAGTAGTTGCGGCACGAGACGTACCGCGGCCGGCGGGCGTCCTCGCCCGGCGGTACGAAGTAGCCGCGGCACGAGACGTACCGCGGTCGGCGGGCGGGACGCCCGCTCGCCCGGGAAACGTTTTGGACGATTCCGTCATCCCCCTGTGAGCTGCAACCAACATCGGGGGATTCCATGCGTACCTTTTTCGCGGCTGCGATCGCACTGCTCGTCACGGCTTCGCCTCTCGGCGCGGCCCCTTGCCCGGGCTTCACTCTCGTCAGCGCCCGTTCGACGGTCGGCACCAACCCGACCCGCATCGCTGCGGCGGACTTCAACGGGGACGGCAAGAAAGACATCGTCGTCGCAAACCTGAACGGCTCAACCGTGTCCGTCCTCTTCGGCAACGGCGACGGCACGTTCGGGACGCGCACGAATCTCACCGCCGGCTCGGGGCCGGACGGCGTCACGGTCGGTGATTTCGACAAAGACGGCGACATCGACATCGCCGCGAGCGTCGCCAGCGGCAATTACGTCAGCGTCTTCCTCAACAAAGGCAACGGGACGTTCGCGACCCGCGTCCGCTACTTCCTCCCCTCCGGCACCGAGAGTGCTGGCGCCATCACCGCGGCAGACGTCAACAATGACAACAAGCTCGATCTCGTCGTCAGTTACGCCGACTTCGCGGTCGTCGACGGCGTCGCCGTGATGCTCGGCAACGGCGACGGCACGTTCGCCGCGGCCACGGAGCTCCCCAGCGGCGGGGCCGGCCCGCGGGACGTCGCGACCGGCGACTTCAACGGCGACGGCAAGCTCGACATCGTCTCCGCCAACGACGGCACCGGCACCGACAGTCTCTCCGTCTACCTCGGCAACGGCGACGGCACGTTCGGCGCGGCGACCAACTACACCGGAGTCGTCGACCCGTTCCGGGTGACCGCGGCGGACGTCGATGGCGACGGCAAGGTCGACATCATCAGCGCCCAGCACGGTCCGGATGACGGCGACATCGCCGTCCTGAAAGGGAACGGCAGCGGCGCGTTCGCCGCTCCCGTCCATTATGCGAGCGGCAACCTCTACGACCTGACGCTCGCCGACTTCGACAGCGACGGGAAGCTCGACGCCGCCTCGCCGAGTGTCGACTACAACCAGACGTTCGTGCATCCGGGGCTCGCCGGCGGGGCATTCGGCACCGCGGCGACCTACCTTTCCGGACCGGCCGCCACCATCTTCTATCCGTACGGCATCGCAGCCGTCGATCTGAACGGCGACGGCAGCCTCGATCTCGCCGTGGCGAACTACAACAACAACGACGTTTCGGTCCTGATCAACAACTGCACGACGCAGCCTTCGATCAGCACCGTGGCGCCGGCCGGCGGGACGACCGCGGGCGGCACGAATGTCGTGCTCACCGGCGCGAATCTTTCCGGCGCCACGAGCGTGAAGTTCGGCGGCACGGCGGCGACGATCACGGCCAACACCTCGACGACGATCAACGTGACGACACCCGCGCATGCGGCCGGCGCCGTCGACGTCGTCGCGATCGTGACGACCGGCACGGCGACGAAGACGAACGGCTTCACGTACGCCGATCCGCCGACCGTCTCCTCGATCAACCCGACGTCCGGACCGGCGGCCGGCGGCCAGACCGGCGTGGTGATCACCGGGACGAACCTCTCCAGCGTGACGAACGTGAAGCTCGGCGGCACGAACGCGACGATCACGAACACCACGGCGACGACGGTCACGATCACGACGCCGGCTCATGCCGCGGGCACGGTGGACGTCGTGCTGACGAATCCCGCCGGAAGCGCGACGCTGACGAACGGCTACACGTACATCGCGGCGCCGACCGTCACGAGCGTGTCGCCGAATGCCGGCCCGACCGCGGGCGGCCAGACCGGTGTGCTCGTCAACGGCACGAACTTCACCGGCGCGACGAATGTGACGTTCGGCGGCACGGCGGCGACGGTCACGAACATCACGGCGACGCAGATCACCGTGACGACTCCCGCGCATGCGGCAGGCTCGGTGGCGGTCGCGGTGACGACGCCCGGCGGCACCGGTACGCAGAACAACGCCTACACGTACGCGGCGGCGCCGACCGCGACGACGGTGACGCCGAACAGCGGCCCGACCGCCGGCGGGCAGACCGGCGTCGCCATCGCCGGCACCGGCCTCACGACCGCGTCGAGTGTCACGTTCGACGGCCTCGCGGCGACGATCACGAACAAGACCAGCACGAGCGTCACGGTGACTACGCCCGCGCACGCGGCCGGCGCCGTGAACGTCGTGGTGACGACGGGCGGCGGCTCGGCCACGATCACGAACGGCTACACGTACGTCGAGGCGCCGACGCTTGCGAGCGTGAGCCCGAATGCCGGCCCGACCGCCGGTGGCCAGACCGGCGTCGTGCTCACCGGCACGAACCTCACCGGCGCGACGCAGGTGCGCTTCGGCACCACGAGCGCGACGATCACGAACGTGACGGCGACGACCGTCACGGTCACTACGCCCGCGCGCGCCGCCGGCACGGTGAACGTGAGCGTCACCACGCCGGGCGGCACGGCAACGGCGAACAACGCGTACACATACGTTTCCGCTCCAACGGCGACCGGCGTCGCACCGAACAGCGGCCCGGCGGTCGGCGGCCAGACCAGCGTCGTCATCAGCGGCACGAATCTCTCGAATGCCACGGGCGTCACGTTCGGCGGCATCGCCGCCACGATCACGGCCAACGGCAGCACCTCGGTCACCGTGACGACGCCGGCTCACGCGGCCGGCGCGGTGAACGTGGTGGTGACGACGGCCGGCGGCAGCGCGACGCGCACGAACGGCTACACGTACATCGACGCGCCGTCGATCTCTTCGCTCTCGCCGGCCAGCGGTCCGGTGAACGGCGGCCAGACGGTCATCATCAACGGCTCGGCGCTCTCGAACGCGAGCTCCGTGAAGCTCGACGGCCTCACCGCGACGATCACGAACAACACCGCGGGCACGATCACGGTAACGACGCCGCAGCACGCGGCGCCCGGCGCGGTGAGCGTCGTGGTGACGACGCCCGGCGGCACCGGCTCTTCGACGTACACGTATCTCGCCGGCTCAGCCACGCACTTCTCCGTGGTGGCTCCGGCGACGGCGACGGCCGGCTCGCCGTTCAGCACGACGGTGACCGCGCTCGACGCCTTCGAGAACGTCGCGACCGGATACGCCGGCACGGTGCACTTCACTTCATCCGATGGGACGGCCACGCTCCCCGCCGATAGCGCGCTGACGAACGGCGTGGGCACGTTCAACGCGACGCTACGCACCGTCGGCGCGCAATCGATCGCGGCCGCGGACGGCGCCATCACCGGCAGCACATCGATCAACGTCGTCGCCGGTCCCGCCGCCGTCCTCGACGCCACAGCGCCCACGAATGCGACCGCCGGCGCGCCCTACTCGGTGACGGTCACGATCTCCGACGCGTTCGGCAATCGCATCACGAGCTACGCCGGCACCGTCCACTTCACGGCGACGGACGCAGCGGCGACGTTGCCCGCGGACAGTCCGGTCGGCGGCGGCCAGCAGTCGTTCTCCGTGACGATGCGCACCGCCGGCGCGCAAACGGTCACGGTGACCGACGGCACGCTCACCGACTCGGCGACGACGACGGTCGCGCCGGGCCCGACGGCCTCGTTCCTCGTGACCGGTCCGTCGGCGGCCACCGCCGGCGCGCCGTTGGCGTTCGCCGTGACGGCGAAAGACGCATTCAACAACACGACACCCGCCTACGCCGGCACCGTGCACTTCACGTCGTCCGACGCGACCACGACGCTTCCGACCGACAGCACGTTGACGAACGGCACCGCGTCTTTCAATGCGACGCTGCGCATCGCCGGCGCGCAGAGCATCACGGCGACCGACAACGCGATCGCCGGCTCGTTGCCGGTCAACGTCTCGCCCGCTGCTGTCTCGCAGCTGATCGTCAACGCGCCGCCGAATGCGACGGCCGGCGTGCCGATCGCCTTCACGGTGACGGCGCGCGACGCGTTCAACAACATCGCGACCGGCTACGCCGCGACGCTGCACTTCACATCGACGGACGGCAACGCGACGCGGCCGGCCGATAGCACGCTGACGAATGGCACCGCGTCTTTCAACGCGACGCTGCGCACGACCGGCACGCAAACCATCACGGCGAGCGACGGCACGCTGAGCGGCAACGCGTCGATCCAGGTCGGCGCGGCAACGGCAACGCACTTCACCGTCTCCGCTCCCGCGACGACGATCGCCGGCAACCCGCTGAGCGTAACCGTGACCGCGCGCGACGCATTCGAAAACGTCGTGACCGGATACGCCGGCACGGTGCACTTCACGTCGTCCGATCCGAACGCGACGCTCCCCACCGACAGCACGCTCACGAACGGCAGCGCGACGTTCAGCGCGACGCTGCGCACGATCGGCGCGCGCACCATCACCGCCGCCGACGGCC
>JAFAVZ010000500.1 GCA_019242175.1 Acidobacteriota bacterium | reverse complement strand
TCGACCGCAACGCTGCGTCGCTCTCCGGCGGCGAAGGGCAACGCATCCGCCTCGCGACGCAGATCGGCTCGAAGCTGATGGGCGTGTTGTACGTGCTCGACGAGCCGTCGATCGGCCTTCACCAGCGCGACAACCGCAAGCTCATCGAGTCGCTCCTCGAGCTCCGCGATCTCGGCAACACCGTGATCGTGGTCGAGCATGACGAGGAGACGATCGAAGCGGCGGATCACGTGGTCGATCTCGGCCCGCGCGCCGGCGTGCATGGCGGCGAAGTGGTGGCCGAGGGGACGGTGAAGGAAGTGCAGCGCTACGAACGCTCGCTCACCGCGCGTTACCTGCGCGGCGATGCGTCGATCGACGTGCCGCCGGTGCGCCGCCCGCTCACCGATGCCTCGCTCGTGATCCGCAACGCGCGGCAGAACAATCTCAAGAACCTCGACGTGCGCATCCCGCTCGGCGTGTTCACGGCCGTGACGGGCGTCAGCGGCTCGGGCAAGTCGACGCTCGTGAACGACATCCTCTACAAGGCGCTGTCGCGGCACTTCTACGACTCGCCCGACACGCCCGGGGCGCACGATCGCATCGAAGGGCTGGAGCAGATCGACAAGGTCATCGACATCGACCAGTCGCCGATCGGCCGCACGCCGCGCTCGAACCCGGCGACGTACACGCAGCTCTTCGCCGAGATCCGCAACCTGATGGCCCAGACGCCCGAGGCGCGCATGCGCGGTTACGGGCCGGGACGCTTTTCGTTCAACGTGAAGGGCGGCCGTTGCGAGGCGTGCAAGGGCGACGGGCAGATCAAGATCGAGATGCACTTTCTGCCCGACATCTACGTGACGTGCGACGTCTGCGCGGGCAAACGCTACAACCGCGAGACGCTGCAGGTGACGTACAAAGGCTTCTCGATCGCCGACATCCTCGACATGACCGTCGAGCAGGGCCTGGAGACGTTCCGCAACATCCCGAAGATCGCGAACATCCTCCGCACCATCGACGAAGTCGGCCTCGGCTACATCAAGCTCGGCCAGTCGTCGACGACGCTCTCCGGCGGCGAGGCGCAACGCGTGAAGCTGGCGAAGGAGCTGGCGAAACGCGCGACCGGCCGGACGCTTTACATCCTCGACGAGCCTACGACCGGCCTGCACTTCGACGACATCGCGAAGCTGCTGCACCTGATGCACGGCCTCGTGGAACGCGGGAACACGGTGGTGGTGATCGAGCACAACCTCGACGTGATCAAGACCGCCGACCACATCATCGACCTCGGCCCCGAAGGCGGCGACGCCGGCGGCCGCATCATCGCCAGCGGAACCCCCGAGGAGGTGGCGAAGGTGACGGCGTCACCGACGGCGGAGTTCCTCGCGAAGGTGTTGAAGGGGCGGGCGGCGGCGGTGCCTACGAGGCGCCGGACGTCTCGTGCGGCGGAAAAAGTCTCCACGCGGTAGAGCATCGCAGCGCCGAGGTACCCTCGGCCCTGCGATGGCCTTCGATTTGGGCGCAGTCGACGTGCGAAAGCGTGCGCGTCTCCCTCATTGGGACGTGGAGCACGGCATCTACGCCGTCAGCTGGCATCTCGGCGATGCTTTACCTGTCGCGGCGCACGTTCGGATTCGCGAGGAAATCGATGCCGAGATCGAGTTCCTTCGCATCACTCGCGGAGACCTGACGCAGGCCGAACGGACGGAGTTCTTAAAGAAGGCGCAGCGACGACTCGGCGCAGCGCTCGATCGCAGCTACGGCTCATGCCTTCTGCGCAGCGAGTCGCTTGCCCGCATCGTCGCAACGGCGCTGGAGCATTTCGACGCACAACGCTACGAGCTATACGCATGGTGCGTCATGCCGAACCATGTCCACGTCGTTTTCCGCAGCGTGCATCCGCATGCGCTCGCAGATGTCGTGAGGGGGTGGAAGGGCTACTCCGCCCACGAGATCAACAAACGATTGAATCGCCGCGGCAAGCTTTGGGAAGACGACTACTTCGATACGACGATGCGCAACGAACGCCACTTCCTGGCCGCCGTCGAATACACGGTAAGCAATCCTTTGAAGATCGGCCTGACAGACTGGAGCTTCGCTCGCTCGTATCCTGAACGGATTGCGGAGGCGTGCGGGCGTCCCGCCCGCCAGCCGCCGGACGTCTCGTCCGGCGGTCCTTAGCACGCAAAGCACGGCGGCACGAGGACGTGCCGCCGCCCGCGGGCGGGACGCCCGCTCACCAGATGTTGCAGCGTTCTGCGCGGACCATCGCGTCGTTGCTCTTGCACGCGAACGCGGTGGCGAACTGTGGCATGTTCGACAGCGGGCCGTTCACGCGGTACTTCGACGCAGGATGCGGGTCGGTGTTGATCCGTACGCGCAGCGCCTCGGGCGTCGTGTTGCTCGCGCGGGAGCGGGCGAAGCCGAGGAAGAAGCGTTGTTCGGGCGTGAAGCCGTCCACGGACTGCGGGCGGGGCTTGCCTTCGAGCGAGCGTTGCCACGCCGCGTAGGCGATCACGAGGCCGCCGAGGTCGGCGATCGATTCGCCAGCGACGAGCTTGCCGTTGTGGTGCAGGCCGGGCTCGACGTAGTAGCCATCGAACTGGCGCACGATGCACTCCGCGCGCTCCTCGAACTTCTTCTTGTCCTGGTCGGTCCACCAGTTGCGCAGGTTGCCGCGCGCGTCGTATTGCGAGCCCTCGTCATCGAAGCCGTGCGTGATTTCGTGGCCGATGATGCTGCCGATCGAGCCGTAGTTGAACGCATCGTCCATGTTCGCGTCGAAGAACGGCCACTGCAGGATGCCGGCGGGGAACACGATCTCGTTCAGGGCGCCGTCGTTGTACGCGTTGATCGTCGGAGGCGTCATGCCCCACTCGCTGCGGTCGAGCGGACGCCCGATCTTGTCGAGGTCGCGGCGCACGCCGAACGCACCGCCGGCGAGCACGTTCGTGACGAACGGTCCGTCGGCGATCCTCAGCTGCGAGTAGTCGCGCCACTGATCGGGATAGCCGATCTTGCGCGTCATCGCCTCGAGCTTCGCCACCGCGGCCTGGCGCGTCGCGGGGCTCATCCAGTCGAGCGTTCCGAGATCGGAGCGCAGCGCGGCGATGAGGTTGTCGACGAGCTCCGTCGCGCGACGCTTCGCCGCGGGCGGGAACTTCTTGTCGACGTACGCCTGGCCGAGAGCTTCGCCGAGGAGCTGGTCGGCTCGGGCTACGCAACGCTTCCAACGCGGTTGCTGCTCTTTCTGCCCTGTGAGGACGGTGCTGCGGAAGCGGAAGTTCTCGTTCACGAACGGCGACGAAAGCGTCGACGCCTCGGCCGTCAGGAGATGCCAGCGCAGATACGTTTTCCAATCATCGAGCGACGTCGAAGTCAGCTGCCGATTCACCTCGGCGAAGAACTTCGGCTGCGCGACGTTGATCGACGGCAACGAGGCGACGCCCATCTGCCGGAAGTAGAGCGGCCAGTTGATGGCAGGCGTGATCCCGGCCAGCTGCGTCACCGGCATGCGGTTGTAGAGCGCATTCGGATCGCGCTGCTCGACGCGCGTCATCGACGCGTTCGCGAGCGCGGTCTCGATGCGCATCACGGTCTCCGCGCCCTTCGCCGCCGTCGCTTCGTCATCGCCGGCGAGGCGGAGCATCGCGGCGACGTGCTTCACGTACTCCTCGCGGATCGCCTGGCGATCGGGCTTGAAGTAGTAGTCGCGATCGGGGAGGCCGAGGCCGGATTGGGAGATCTCGCCGATGACTTCCGTCGAGTTCTTCGCGTCCTGGATCGAGTGGAAGTCGAAGACGTTGTCGACGTTCATCGCATGCAGGCGCGCGATCTCCGCCTGGAGGTCGGTGAGGCTCGCGATCTGGTTGATGCGATCGAGCTCGGGCTGGAGCGGCGTGATGCCCGCCTGCTCGATCGCCGGCTCGTTCATGCAGCTCGTCCAGAAATCGCCGATCTTCTGCTCGTTGGCCGTGCGCGACGCGGCAGGCTTCGCGGCCGCGGCTTCGAGCACCTCGTGCAGCGCGTTGCGGTTGCTCTCCGAGAGACCGCTCGACATCCCCCACGACGTGAACTGCGGCGGGATCGGGTTCTTCGCCAGCCAGGTGCCGTTCGCGTACTGGTAGAAGTCGGTGCAGGCGTTGACCGACGTGTCGAGATTCGCGCGGTCGAACTCGAGCTGGGAGTTGATCGGCGCGGGAGTGGCGGCCGTTGCGGGAGCGGACGGCGTGGTCGTCACGGGAGTGGAGGAGCTCGTCGGCTGCTGGGGCGACGCGCAGCCGAGCGCGGCGCAGAGCAGGAGCAGAGGCGCGGCATTTTTCATGGCGCCGCACGGTAGCAGATGGGGGGAGGAAGGGCGGCAACGGGACCGATACAATTCGGTGTGTGTCCCCGAATGTCTTCCTCCTCTCGCCCGCGA
>JAFAVZ010000414.1 GCA_019242175.1 Acidobacteriota bacterium | reverse complement strand
ATGCAGGACGCCTATCAACTCGACGCGACCGACGCGGTGCTGCAGAAGACGCCGTACAGCTTCGACGTCTCGGTGTGGGAGCTCTTCTGGCCGCTGTTCACCGGCGCCACGTTGGTGATGGCGAAGCCCGAGGGGCACAAGGATCCTGCGTATCTCGTCGAGACAATCCGGCAAAACGAGATCACGACGCTGCACTTCGTGCCCTCGATGCTGCAGGTGTTCCTGGAGCACGCCGAGGTGTCGCAGTGCGCGAGCCTGAAGCGCGTGGTTTGCAGCGGTGAAGCGCTGCCCTCGGTGCTCGTGCGCCGCTTCGCCGAACGTCTGCCGCACGCGACGCTCTACAACCTCTACGGCCCGACGGAAGCGGCGGTCGACGTCACCGAATACACCTGCCCGAAGATCGACATCCCGAACGCGATCCCGATCGGCAAGCCGATCGCGAACACCCAGATGTACATCCTCGACCCCTACGGCGCACCGGCGCCGGTCGGCGTGGTGGGGGAGTTGTACATCGCCGGCGTTCAGGTGGCGCGTGGCTATCTCAACCGCGCCGAGCTGACCGCCGAACGCTTTGTGAAAGACCCGTTCTCCAGCGACGCCAGCGCCCGGATGTACAAGACCGGTGACCTGGCCCGTTGGCAGGACGACGGCAACATCGAATACCTCGGCCGTAACGACTTCCAGGTCAAGCTCCGCGGCTTCCGCATCGAGCTGGGCGAGATCGAAGCACGCCTCGCCGAGCACGAAAGCATCCTCGAAGCGGTGGTCGTCGCACGCGAAGACCACGCCGGCGACAAGCGCCTCGTCGCCTACTACACCGCGTCGCAGGAAGTGAGCGATCTGCGCGCGTTTCTCAGCGGAAGACTGCCGGAGTACATGGTTCCCTCGGTCTTCGTGCCGCTGGAGCAGATGCCGCTCTCGCCGAACGGCAAGCTCGATCGGAAAGCGTTGCCCGCTCCGGACGCCACGGCGATCGCGACGCGTGCCTACGAGCCGCCGCAGGGCGAGACCGAGACGACGCTCGCGACGATCTGGCAGGAACTGCTGCACGTCGAGCGCATCGGCCGCAACGACAACTTCTTCGAAGTCGGCGGCCACTCGCTCCTGGCGACCCAGCTCGTCTCGAAAATCCGCACGGAGCTCGGCATCGAGCTGCCGCTGAAGACGCTGTTCGAACGGAGCAGCATCGCCCAGCTGGCCGAAGTCCTCGCGTTGGCGCCGAAGAGCGAAGTGCCGCGCATCACCCCCGCGGATCGCGCGCAGATCCTTCCGCCGAGCTTCTCCCAAGAACGCCTCTGGTTCATCAACCAGCTGGAGCCGAACAGCGCCGCCTACAACATCCCGGCGGCGGTCCTCATCGAAGACGAGCTGGATGTCGACCAGCTGAAGGCCGCGTTCGACGCGGTCATCGCCCGCCACGAGAACCTGCGCACGGTCTTCCCCGATCGCGACGGCCGCACCCACCAGCAGATCCTCGATCGCGTGGACATCGAGCTCGACGTCGTCGACCTCACGCACATCGCCGACGACCAGACGCGCCTCGCGGAAGCGCACCGCCTCTGCCGCGCCGATGTCGCCAAGCCCTTCGATCTCGCGAGCGGACCGCTCCTCCGCAGCAAGGTGCTTCGTCTCGCGGAGAGGGAGCACGTGCTCCTCCTCAACATGCATCACATCATCAGCGACGGCTGGTCCCTCGGCGTCCTGATCCGCGAGATCGCCGCAATCCTCGGCGGCGCCACCCTCCCGCCGCTTCCGATCCAATACGCCGACTACGCCGTCTGGCAGCGCGAGTGGCTGGAAGGCAGCGGCCTCCTCGAACAGCAGCTCGGCTACTGGCGCACCCGCCTCGCCGGCGCGCCGGAGAGCCTCAACCTGCCGGTCGATCATCCCCGGCCGAGCGTGCTGAATCCCGCCGGCGCGCGCCACGCGTTCACGCTCGACGCCGACCTCACCGCGAGCCTCAAGCGCCTCGCCGACGAGCAGGGCGGCACGCTCTACATGGTGCTGCTCGCAGCGTTCCAGACGCTCCTGCATCGCTACACCGGCCAGGACGATCTCTGTGTCGGCAGCCCGATCGCGAACCGCCAGTACGGCGAGACCGAAGCGCTGATCGGCATGTTCGTGAACACGCTGGCGCTGCGCACGCGCGTCGACAGCGACGATGTCTTCGCCGACCTCCTCGCGCGGGTGAAGACGACGTGCCTCGAAGCGTACGAGCATCAGGACGCGCCGTTCGAGAAGGTCGTGGACGTGCTGCATCTCCGCCGCGACCTCGCGAGCACGCCGCTGTTCCAGGTGATGCTCGTCCTCCAGAACGAAGACCTCGGCTTCGGCTCGGCCGACCGCATCCGCCCGTTCCCGCTGGAGAGCGGCATCACGAAGTTCGACCTGACGCTCGACCTGATGGAGACGCCGGACGGCCTGAATGCGTCGCTGCAATACCGCACGGCGTTGTTCGAACGGACGACGATCGCCCGGATGGCCGAGCACTTCCACGCGCTCTGCCGGGCCATCGCTGCGACACCGTTCGCGCGCGTGAGCGATCTCGAGATCCTCGGCGAGACGGAGAAGCATCGCCTGCTCGTCGACTTCAACGACACGCGCGCCGAAGGTCGGACGGCGGGCCTCTGCGAATTGCTCGCGGAGCAGGCGGCGATCCGCCCGCACCAGCCGGCGGTCGTCCTCGGCGACCAGCAGCTGACGTTCGCGGAGCTCCATCGCAAGAGCAGCCAGCTCGGCTCGTACCTGCGCGCGCAGGGCGTGCAGGCAGACAGCCGCGTAGGCCTCCACACCGAACGCTCGCTGGAGATGATCGTCGGCCTGTTCGGCATCCTACATGCGGGCGGCGCGTACGTCCCGCTCGATCCTGACTATCCAGCCGATCGCCTCCGCTTCATGCTCGACGACGCGGCGCCGACGATCGTCCTCACCCAGGAAAAACTGGCGGCGCGGCTGCCCGAGACCGCGGCGCCGGCGATCGCGCTCGACGCGCAATGGGATGCGATCGCGCAGCATGACGTAGATGCGCCGGCAACTGCGACGCACGACGATCTCGCCTACGTCATCTACACGTCGGGCTCGACCGGCACGCCGAAGGGCGTCATGGTCCGCCGCGGCGGCGTCGCGAATCTCCGCGAGGCGTTGGAGCAGGCGATCTACACCGGTCACGACGAGTGGACCCGCGTCAGCGTCAACGCCTCCTTTGCCTTCGACTCCTCGGTCAAGCAGCTCATCCAGCTCCTCTCCGGCCGGACGCTCGTGCTCATCCCTCAGGACGTCCGGCTCGACGCACCTGCGCTCCTCCGTTACCTCGGCGAGCAACAGATCGACGTGCTCGACTGCACGCCCTCCCAGCTCGTCGCCCTCGTCAGCGAGGGCCTGCTCGAAGCGCAGCGCATCCCGAAGGCGTTCCTGATCGGCGGCGAGGCGATCGATGCCGCGCTGTGGCGCAAGCTCGCCGAGCGCTGCGACATCGCGTTCTTCAACGTCTACGGTCCGGCCGAGTGCACGGTCGATGCGACCGTCGCGCGCATCACCGCCGAAGCGTCGATCCCGCACATCGGCGGGCCGGTGGCGAACGCGCGGATCTACATCGTCGACGGCGCCGGCAACCCCGCGCCGACCGGCGTGATCGGCGAGATCTGCATCGGTGGCGCGGGCGTCGCTCGCGGCTATTGGAACCGGCCGGAGCTGACGGCGGAGCGCTTCGTCCCCGACTCCTTCAGCAACGAATCCGGCGCGAGGATGTACAAGACCGGCGACCTCGGTCGTTGGCGCGCCGACGGCACGATCCAATTCCTCGGCCGCAACGATCACCAGGTCAAACTGCGCGGCCAGCGCATCGAGCTCGGCGAGATCGAGAGCCGCCTTACGTCACTTCCTCGAGTGAAGGAAGCAATCGTCATCGCCCGCGAAGACGAGCCGGGCCAGAAGCGCCTCGTCGCGTACCTGACCGCGAGCGAAACGCTTGGCGCCGAAGAGCTGCGCGCGCAGCTCGCCGCGCAACTACCGCAGTACATGGTGCCGTCCGCGTTCGTGGTGCTCGAAGTGCTCCCGCTGACGCCGAACCGCAAAGTGGACCGCAACGCGTTGCCGAAGCCGGAAGCGGATGCGTACGCGCGCAAGCCGTTCGAGGCGCCGCAGGGCGAACGCGAAGAACAGCTCGCTGCGATCTGGCGCGAAGTGCTGCCCATCGAGACCATCGGTCGCCACGACAACTTCTTCGAGCTCGGCGGCCACTCGCTGCTCGCGACGCAGTTGATGTCGAAGATCCGGTCGCGGATGCACGTCGATCTGCCGCTCAAGGTGCTGTTCGAGAAGAGCAGCGTGGCCGAGCTGAGCGAGGCGATCGCCAGCGCCGCGCGGAGCGAGATCCCGGCGATCGAGCCGGTCGACCGCAGCGCGTACGCGCGCCTGCCGCTCAGCTACGCGCAGGAACGGCTCTGGTTCCTCAACGAGCTCGAGCCGAGCAGTGCGGGCTACAACGTCCCGGGCGCGATCACCATCCGCGGAGCACTCGATCTCGACCAGCTCGATCGCGCGATCAACGTCCTCGTGGAACGGCACGAGAGCCTGCGCACGGTGTTCCCGAGCGAGAACGGCCAGCCCTACCAACAGATCCTGGAACGGATGGACGTGGCGTTCGCACGCGTCGATCTCCGCGCGCTCGACGCCGACGCCCGCGAGGCCGAAACGCTTAAGATCTGCCTCGCCGAAGCCGCCACGCCGTTCGATCTGCGCAACGGTCCGCTGCTCCGCGGCACGGTCATCCGCACCGCCGAAGAGGAGCAGGTCGTCCTTCTCGTCATGCATCACATCGTGAGCGACGGCTGGTCCCTCGGCGTCCTCATCCGCGAATTGGGCGCGATCACGGCCGCGATCCGCGAGGGGCGCGAGCCGCAGCTCGCACCGCTGGCGATCCAGTACGCCGACTACGCCGTGTGGCAGCGCCAACGGCTCGAACAGCAAGGCGTACTCGCGAAGCAGCTGGCCTACTGGCAACAGAAACTGGCGGGCGTCCCCGAAGTCCTGGAGCTCGTCACCGATCATCCCCGGCCGGGCGTGCAGACGTTCGCCGGCGCGCATCACGCGTTCGCGCTGAACGCCGATCTCACCGCGCGCCTGCGCAAACTCGCCGAACAGCAGAACGGCACGCTGTACATGGTGCTGGTCGCGGCGTTCCAGACGCTCCTCCATCGCTACGCCGGCCAGCAGGACATCTGCGTCGGCAGCCCGATCGCGAACCGCCAGTACGGCGAGACCGAAGGGCTCATCGGGATGTTCGTGAACACGCTCGCGCTGCGCAGCCAGATGAGCGGCGACGAGCGGTTCTCCGAGCTGCTCCAGCAGGTGAAGGCGACGTGCCTCGAGGCGTACGAACATCAGGACACGCCGTTCGAGAAGGTCGTCGATCTCGTGCGCCCGCAGCGCAACCTCGCCATCAGCCCGCTCTTCCAGGTGATGGTGATCCTCCAGAACACCAGCCGCGCCGCATTCGACGCGAACATCGCGCTCTATCCGCTCGAGAGCGGGATCAGCAAGTTCGATCTGACGCTGGAGATGGCCGAGACCGAGTCAGGGCTGGCGGCAACGCTCGAATACAGCACCGCGCTGTTCGAGCCGACGACGATCGCGCGGATGGCGGAGCACTTCGCGACGCTCTGCGAGGCGATCGCGCAGACTCCCGAAGCGAAGCTCCTCGACCTCGACCTGGTGGGCGAGGTCGAGACGCAGAAGCTGCTCGTGGAGCTCAACGCGACCGCGGCCTCCTATCCGACCGATGAGTGCCTGCACGACGCGTTCGTCGCCCGCGCCACCCGCGAGCCGAACCGGATCGCGGTGCTCTACGGCGACCAGAAGTGGACCTACGGCCAGCTGCTCGCGCGCAGCCAGAAGCTCGCGCTCTACCTGCAGTCCGCGGGCGTGCAGCCCGACCAGCTCGTCGGCGTGTGCATGGACCGCACGGTCGACATGCTCGTCGCAATGCTCGGCATCTTGCAGGCCGGCGGCGCCTACGTCCCGCTCGATCCCGCGTATCCCGATGACCGCCTCGCGTACATGGTGCGCGACAGCCGCGCCACGATCGTCCTGACCCAGGAATCGCTCCGCACGCAGCTCGCGACGCTTTGCCCCGCCGAGACGCAGATTGTCGCGCTCGACACGCAGTGGGCCCAGATCGAGGCGGCCGAGGGCGTGGTGACGAAGAGCGTTCGGCCCGATCATCTCGCGTACATCATCTACACGTCCGGTTCGACCGGTCAGCCGAAGGGCGTGGCCATCGAGCATCACAGCCCGGTGACGCTGGTCCATTGGGGCCAGGACGTCTACAGCGAAGACGAGCTCGCGGGCGTGCTCGCCTCGACGTCGATCTGCTTCGACCTTTCGGTCTACGAGATCTTCCTCACGCTGAGCAGCGGCGGCACGATCGTCCTCGTCCCGAACGCCCTCGGCCTCATCGATCTCCCGAACAAGGAAGCGGTCACGCTGATCAACACCGTTCCGTCAGCAGGTGAGGAGCTGGCGCGCCTGAACGCGATTCCGCCTTCGGTCCGCACGATCAACCTCGCCGGCGAGCCGCTGTCGGCGCGCCTCGTCGATCGCCTCTACGAAACGACGAACGTCGCCAAGGTGTACGACCTTTACGGGCCGTCGGAAGACACGACGTACTCGACGTTCACGTTGCGGACGCAGAACGGTGCGCAGACCATCGGACGCCCGATCGCGAACACCCAGGTCTACATCCTCGACCGCCAGAAAAACATCCAGCCGATCGGCGTGCCGGGCGAGCTGTACATCGCCGGCGACGGCCTCGCGCGAGGCTACCTCTATCGCCCCGAGTTGACCGACGAAAAGTTCCTCCCGAACCCGTTTGAAGCCGGCACGCGGATGTACCGCACGGGCGACCTCGCCCGTTGGCTGGAAGACGGCACGATCCAATACCTCGGCCGCATCGATACGCAGGTGAAGGTCCGCGGGTTCCGCATCGAAATCGGGGAGATCGAAGCGCGTCTCGCCGAACATCCGGCGATTCAGGACTGCGCCGTCATCGCCAAAGGGGAGGGCGCCGATCGCCAGATCGTGGCGTTCTACCGCGGCAAAGACGCGGAGATCGCGATCGACGAGCTGCGGACGCATCTCGCCAAGACGCTGCCCGAGTACATGATCCCCGCGGCGGTCGTCAGCCTCGCCGCCATCCCCCTCCAGCCGAACGGCAAGGTCGACCGCCGCGCGCTCGCGCGCCTCGACGTGACTGTGTCGTCGAGCCGCGAGTACGTGGCGCCGCGCAACGAGAGTGAACGACGCCTTGTCGCGATCTGGGGCGCGGTGCTCGGCGCCGACGCGGAGACGATCGGCGTGCACGACAACTTCTTCGAGCTCGGCGGGCACTCGCTGCTGGCGACGCAGCTCGTGTCGCGCATCCGCACGGAGATGAACGTCGAGCTCCCGCTCAAGACGCTGTTCGAACGGAGCAGCATCGCCCTCCTGGCGGAAGTCGTCGCTGCGGCGCCGAAGAGCGAAGTGCCGCCCATCACGCTCGCGGATCGGACCCAGGAGCTGCCACTCAGCTTTGCGCAGGAGCGGCTGTGGTTCATGCAGCAGCTCGAGCCGCAGAGCGCCGGATACAACGTCCCGACCGCCGTGCTCCTGCGCGGCGAGGTGGACGTCGACCAACTCGAACGCGCGTTCGCCTCGCTCATCGAACGCCACGAGAGCCTCCGCACGATCTACCCGAGCCGCAATGGCCGGGCATACCAGCAAGTGCTCGATCGCCTCGACTTCCAACTCGACCGCGTGAACGCGACCGACGAGGAAGCGCGGCGCCTCTGCCAGGAAGACGCGGCGAAGCCGTTCGATCTGGCCTACGGCCCGCTCCTTCGCGGCAAGGTCATCACGATCGCCGCCGACGAGCACGTGCTGCTGCTCAACATGCATCACATCATCACGGACGGCTGGTCGATCGGCGTCCTGATCCGGGAGCTGAGCCTCCTTCTCGCCGGACAAGCGCTGCCAGCGCTCCCGATCCAATACGCCGACTACAGCGTGTGGCAGCGAGAGTGGCTGGAGGCGAGCGGCGTGCTCGACCGCCAGCTCGCGTACTGGCAGACGCAGCTCGCCGGTGCGCCGGAGAGCCTGGAGCTCGCGACCGACTCGCCGCGGCCGCACATGCAGAGCTTCGCCGGCTCGACGCAAGCGCTGGCGCTCGACGCGCAACTCGTCGGCAAGCTCCAACGTCTCGCCGAAGAGCGGGGCGTGACGCTGTACATGGTCCTCCTGGCGGCGTTCCAGACGCTGCTCCATCGCTACAGCGGCCGCGCCGACATCGTCGTCGGCTCCCCGATCGCGAATCGCAACCGCGGCGAGGTCGAGCCGCTGATCGGGTTCTTCGCGAACACGCTCGTGCTGCGCACG
>JAFAVZ010000209.1 GCA_019242175.1 Acidobacteriota bacterium | reverse complement strand
GCTCGTGGGCGGCGGCGCGGAGATGGACGGGATGATGGAGATGGTCGAGCAGGTGTTCGACCAGCAGTCGCGGAAGGGGATTCCGCGCGGGCTGGGCGGCCTCTCCGACACGGTGAGCGGACCGGAGTGGGCGGCGGCCACGGGGCTGCTGCTGTGGGGTTTCAGGAATCAGGCGAAGACGCGCAAGCGTCCGGTGAAGGGACTGGCCAAAGTCGCGCAGTCTTTCCGCCAATGGTTCGCCACTTCCTGATCATGCGTTGAAATGCATCATCTAAATGCTTAAGATTCCGGGAGACGGTAAATGATTACTTTCGACGAAAAAGCTGGCGACGCGCGGTTGGGCGTCATGCTCGACGAGCAGCAGCTCGGGGCCAGGATCAAAGTCGTCGGGGTGGGCGGGGGCGGAGGCAATGCCGTCAACCGAATGATCCAGGCGGGGATCAAAGGCGTCGAGTTCCTCGTCGCCAACACCGACGTTCAGGCGATGCGCAACGCGCTCGCTCCCGTCAAGCTTCAGATCGGCCAGAAACTCACCAAAGGCCTCGGCGCGGGCGCGAACCCCGACATCGGCAAACAGGCCGCGCTCGAAGACACCGACCGCATCATCGAGGCGCTCTCCGGCGCGGACATGATCTTCATCACCACCGGCATGGGCGGTGGCACCGGCACCGGCGCGGCGCCGATCATCGCGTCGCTCGCCGCGGAGCTCGGCGCGTTGACGGTGGCCGTCGTGACGAAGCCGTTCGGCTTCGAGGGCAAACGCCGCCGCGTGCAGGCCGAGCACGGCATCCGCGCGCTGCGCGACACCGTCGATACGCTCATCACGATTCCGAACGAACGCCTGCTCAACTTCGTCGAGCGGGCGACCTCGCTCTCCGAGGCTTTCAAGATTGCGGATGACATCCTGCGCCAGGCGGTGCAGGGCATCTCCGACCTCATCACCGTCCCGGGCGAGATCAACCTCGACTTCGCCGACGTGAAGACGATCATGCACGGCATGGGCATGGCGCTCATGGGCACCGGCATCAGCTCCGGCGAGCACCGCGCCGTCGAGGCCGCGCAACGCGCGATCTCTTCGCCGCTGCTCGAGGAAGCGTCGATCGAAGGGGCAAAGGGCGTGCTGATCAACGTGACCGGCGGCCCGGATATGACGCTCTTCGAAGTGCACGAAGCGGCGTCGATCATCCAGGAAGCGGCGGATGAAGAGGCGAACATCATCTTCGGCACGGTCATCGATCCGAAGATGAAGGACGAAGTGAAGGTCACGGTCATCGCGACCGGCTTCGACTCGGCCACGAAGGGCTTCCTCAACGCCCGCGGCGAGCAGCTCTCGTCGAGCTCCTCGGCCATGTCGACGTCGAGCCGCGGCGCCGTGACCGTGGACCGCGCCGCAGCGGCGACGCCTTACCGGCCTTTCGCGCCGAAGGAGATTGCGGCGCAGCACGAAGAGCCTGCTCCGCCGCCGCAGATCGGCGCGGAGGGGGAGATCTACGATCCCCCGTTTTTTCGCAAAGGATTCTCCCGACCCGACGGCTCCGGCGGCTTCGGACCGATGGCGTCGAATGATTTCGGCAATGACCTCGACATTCCGACGGTGATTCGCAACCTGAGCGACTGATTCGATCGTTGTGGGGCGCATCCCTCATGTGCGCCGGCGGTCCAGGGGATAGGGCCCCCGGACCAAACTGCTCCCGGGGAGCACGGTTCTTCCGCCGTGCTCCCCGTTTTTTGAGCAAATGACTTGATGCCGAGCGGCCTTTTAAATTTGAACTCTTTCCTGCCGATGCCATGCGCTTCGTACCAGTGTAATTCCGCCTCACAGTTGGCCATCTGAAAGACGTACGGTTGCTACACCCTTCACTTTGCGCCACTTCCCGCGACCGTGTTCCCGGTTGAGACGGCGGCGGTCCCGCACGCTCATTCCAGCTGCGATGGTCTCGACCGCGCGAATGTCGCTCGAGATCTCGAATGTCATGACGATACGCCTGTCAGTCCAATGAAAAAGGGCGCCGCAATCGCGGCGCCCCACCTCGGACTACGAACCACGAACTAGGAACTACGAATGGCTTCTACTGCTTCTTCTCCAGCTCCTCGACCTTTTTCGCCAGCGTGTCGATCGTCTTCTGCTGATCCTGCACGACTTTGGTCAGGACGGCGACGATGTCCATCGTGCTGAGGGCTTTGCGCCCTTCCACGGCCACGAGATCGGGAACATCCTCGGCGATGAAGCCGACGTGCGTGTTCTGCGGCTCGGCCTTGTAGCGAAACGTCACCGGGTTGAGGTTACGAAGCGTGTCCTCTGCGGCCTCGGTTTCCAGGTCGCAGATGTCGTCTTTCAGGTCGCGGCTGGACGCGTTCGTCCAGACGCCGCCGGAGGAGAGGAACGCGCCGTTGGCGTGCTGCAGCGGGTTCGTCGGGCTGGTCTGGCCGCCGATGCCGATGTTGCCGTTGCTGAGCACGATCCAGCGATTCTGCTCGGTGCCGGTGCTGAAGTCGCTGAGACGGAACGCGCTGGAGCCCTGGATGCCGAAGCGCCAGTCGACGGTCGCCGTTTCGGAGCTGAGCATCTGGATGTAGGACTGGCGGATGCTCGACGTGCCGTTGCCGGACTGTGCGCGGAGGATGGCGATGCCGCTGGCGTTGTTGCCTCGGGCGGAGACCACGACCGCCGAGGTGTCGGTGCGCGCGACTTCGAGCATGACGCTCGGCGACGCGGTGCCGATGCCGACGTTGCCGCTGTTCGAGATGTCGATCGAGCTCGTCGGCGCGCCGGGACGGATGCGGAACGGCAGGCGGGAGCCGCCGGTCAGATCGCGCACGAACCAGTTCGCCTCGTTCCCGCCAATGTCCCACGTCTGGGCGGTGAAGCCGCTGGTGTTGGTCTGTTCCTGGCGGATGGCCGGCGTGTCGCCGGTGGAGATGTGCAGGTCGAGGAGCGGCGTCGAGGTGCGGAAGCCGACCTTTCCGGTGTCGGCGACGAAGACCGAGTTCGTCGGTGAGCCGCCGGTGATCGTGAACGGAACCCGCGAGTTCGTGACGTCTTCGATGGAGAACTTGTTCGCGCCGCCGCTGGCAGAGTCGTTCGCCGTCAGCTGCCAGTCGGTGGCCGGGAAGCCCGTGCCGGTCGACGTGTCGTCGAACTTGAGGCGGGTGTTGTTCTCCTTGAGGCGGATCGTGTCGAAGCCGAACGACTCGCCGTTCACGCAGTCGAGGCCGGCGCAGATGCTGCCCTGCACGATGAGATCGTCGGCGATGACCTGGTCATCCGCCTTCGGCTTCAGGCGCACGATGGACTCGCCGGCGCTCGCGGGGCTCTCCTTCGAAGTCGCGGCCGACTTGAGCTTGCCGATGCCGACCGTCGCGTTCTCCTCGAGGTCGTTGGCGACGATCGAGCCGTTGACCACGGCGAACGTGCCGGACTGCGTGTTGACGAAGAGGATGTTATTGTCGCGCATGATGCGGCGCGCGGTCGCCTCGTCGTTCGCCTCGCGCGCGGCCTTCAGCTGCAGCTTCACGGAAGCGGGGATGCGCGGCGTGAGACGCAGTTCGTAGTGATAGATGCCGTCGGCCGGCACTTTGCCGATGCCGAGGTCGCTGAGACGGACCTGCGGGTTGCGGCCGGCGGAGAAGTCGCGGACGAACGTGGCGTCGTTCGGGCCCGTGACGGTGAGCATCACCGAGTCGCCGTCCGCGATCGTCGACCACTCGATCATGTCGCCGCGGGTCTGCGTGCGAGCGATGGTCTCAGGCGCTTTCTGCGCGAATGCGAGCGTCGGGAGAAAAGCTGCGATGACGAAAACGAACGTGAAAAGGGAACTGAATCTTCGTGCGTTCGGCATAAGTTCCTCTCTTTCCCAGATGGCTGCGGGTAGCTCTTGGATGCGGGACAATATATGGATTGCGAAACGGAAAAGCGACTGTTCTACGCCGAGTTACCATTCGCGCCGGTGCTGCGTCGACTTTTTCGATTGGTTCTCCCGCGCCGCTCTCACGCGCTCCTCGATGCGCCGCTCGAACGCACCGCTGCTGACGCGCGCAACGAGCTACGGTACGTGGAGATCGTCGGTGCCGATGGCGATCCGTTTCTTCGCCATCGCTACGCCGAAGGAGTGCGCTGGCGCCAGGTGCTGCGCGCGTATCAACCGCCGCCCGCGCGCGTTCTCGATCTCGGCGCCGGCAACGGCGCGGTCGAGCTCGCGATGTCCGCCGGCGGCTATCGCGTCGTCAGCGTCGACGCCGGCTGGAACGACGACGCCCGCCGCCTAGGCGTCCTTCGCGTCGTCGCCGACGCCGCCGCGCTTCCGTTCCGCACAGCGTCGTTCGATGCGTTGTTGATGCTGGAGACGGTCGAGCATCTTCCCGACGTAAGCGCTGCCGCCCGCGAGTGCGCGCGCGTGCTCCATGCCTCCGCACCGGCGCTCGTCACGACGCCTCCCCGTTGGCGCTACGCACTCCGCCCCGATCCGCACTTCAGCATCCGCTTTCTGTTGCTGCGCTCGCCGCGAACGCAACGCCGCATCGCCGCGCGCCGCGGATTCGCGGAGCAACATCACTACGTCGATCGCATCTATGGTTCGGTATCCGAGCTCGCGCGTGCGCTCGCGTCGTTCAGGACGGAGGAAGTGCTCTCGCGTTCGCGACTGCCGAAGAGATGGTTCTGGGATGCGGTCGTGATGCGGAAGCGCTGACTACTCCCACTCGATCGTGCTCGGCGGCTTCGACGACACGTCGTAGACCACGCGATTGATCCCGCGTACCTCGTTCACGACGCGCCGGCTGATGCGGTCGAGCAGCTCGTAAGGCATGCGGTACCAGTCGGCGGTCATGAAGTCGGTCGTCGTCACGGCGCGCACCGCGAGCACGTTCTCGTACGTGCGTTCGTCGCCCATCACGCCGACGCTGCGCACGGGCAGCAGCACGGCGAACGCCTGGCCGATGTCGCGGTACACGCCGGCGCGGCGGATCTCGTCGATCACGATCTCGTCCGCGTTCTGTAGGATCTCCACACGTTGCGCATTCACTTCGCCGAGGATGCGGACGGCGAGGCCGGGGCCGGGGAAGGGATGGCGCCACACGAACTCCTCTTCGAGTCCGAGCTCGATGCCCAGCTGGCGCACTTCATCCTTGAACAACTCGCGCACCGGCTCGATGAGCTTGAGGCCCATCTTCTCCGGCAGGCCGCCGACGTTGTGATGCGTCTTGATCACCGCCGACGGACCTTTGATCGATACCGACTCGATCACGTCGGGGTAGAGCGTGCCCTGCACGAGAAAGTCGACGTCGGGAATCCGTTTCGCCTCTTCTTCGAACACGGCGATGAACTCGTTCCCGATGCGTTTGCGCTTCGTCTCCGGTTCCTCGACGCCGGCCAGCTTCTGGTAGAAGCGTTCCCGTCCATCGACGGCCACGAAGTGCATGCCGAGCCGTTCGCTCAAACGCGACGCGACCTGCAGCGACTCGTTCTTCCGCAGCACGCCGTTGTCCACGAAGATCGCCGTCAGCTGATCCCCAATCGCCTCGGCCACGAGGAGCGCCGCGACGGTCGAGTCGACGCCGCCGCTCACGGCCGCGATCGCGCGCCGGTCGCCGACCTGCTCGCGGATCTCCGCGACCTTGCGTTTGCGATAGTCGCCGAGATCCCAGTTCGGTTTGCAGCCGGCGATGTCGAAGAGGAAGTTGCGCAGGATCTGCGATCCCGCCTCGCTGTGCGTCACCTCGGGATGGAACTGGATGCCGAAGCATTGCCGGTCGCGATTCTCGAAGCCGGCGATCGGCGCGTTGTCGGAGGAGGCGATGCGGGTGAAGCCCGGCGGCTCGCGGAGGATGCGATCGCCGTGGCTGGCCCAGACGCGCTGATGTTTCGGCGCGCCGGTGAAGAGCGGCGAGTCGGCGACGACGTCGATCTCCGCGCGGCCGTACTCGCGTTCGGCGGCCGCCTCGACGACGCCGTCGAGGAGATACGCCGTGAGCTGCATGCCGTAGCAGATGCCGAGGACGGGAACGCCGAGCTCGAAGATCTCGCGCGAACAGATGGGCGCCGACTCCGCGTACACCGACTGCGGCCCGCCCGAGAGAATGATCGCCCGCGGCGCCAGCTCCCGAATCTTCTCCACCGGCCAGTCGAATGGATGGACGACGGAGTAGACGCTGTTCTCCCGCACCCTGCGGGCGATGAGCTGGGTGTACTGGGAGCCGAAGTCGAGAACGAGGACGGTTTGCGCAGCGGTCATTCGCGGCGAATTTTAACGGCTGCGTGCGCAAACCGAATTGAGAATTGAAAATTGAGAATTGAGAAAGAAGGCTCGCCGAGCGCAGCCTTTCTCAATTCTCAATTCTTAATTCTCAATTCGTGAGAAGAGGCGCCGGCTCGGCCAACGAGCCGGCGCCGAGGAGGAAGGGGGAATGAGGCTGTTACTGCATCACGATGTCGCGTGATGCGGGCTTGAAACCGCTCTTGGTGGCGCAGCCGAGGAGGTACGGGGCCTTCGGCGACTTGCCTTCGGTCGAGGCGTGGACCGAGAGGTCGGAGAGGCTGAGGAAGTCCTTGCCGTCGGCGCAGAAGTCGCCGTTGCCTTCGACCTGGCCGGCCGGGTAGAAGCCGCGATTCGTCAGCGTGCCCTTGATGTGGAACGCGCCGATGCGCTGGCTGTGGTCGACGTCGCGGATCTGGCCGGGGGAGCTGAGCAGGATGTACTCCGGCGCGTCGACGCTCTTGCTCGTGACAGGGTTGCCGGCCGAGTCGGTGGTGGACGAGCTCATCGAAGTGGAAGCGCAGGAAGCAGCGAACAGACCGAGGGCAAGGATGGCAGCGGCACGTTTCATGGTGAAGATCTCCTTGTTGTTTGTTTGGGTCGCCCGCGAAACTCGCGCGCCGGCACTCCGCTGGGAGAAGAACTCGCGTCGCAGCTCGCGAGGAGGAGAGGCGGCGTGCCGGCGCGCATCTGACTGCCTCGCGTTCGACATCTATGACGACTCAATTCGTACGAGGTTGGCGCGAGTTTCAGCTTTTCGGCGCAGTTTTGAGAACGTTGACGTTGTGAACAAGTTCGCGGAAAAACCAAGCGTGTGCTTGTTCACAGCCATCACAAAAAACGAACGCCGGCGCGAGGCCGGCGTTGGTCAACTTGTGAACGATCTTTACGATTGTTACAGCAGGTTCCGGAGCTCCTTGCCCGGCTTGAAGCGGATCGTGTTTCCGGGCGGGATCTTCACCTCGACGCCCGTCTTCGGGTTGCGCCCGATGCCCTTCTTCCGCTGCTTCACCTGGAAGACGCCGAAACCGCGGAGCTCGATGCGCTGCCCGCGCGCGAGCGCGTTGCGCAACCCTTCGATCACCGTGTCCACGGCCTGCGCAGCCTTCACGCGCGAAATTTCGGAAACCTCGGCCACTTTGTTCACAATGTCCGCTTTGATCATGCGGCGATCATAGAACAGATGGACCAGGAACGTCATCGCATCGACATGTGGCTCAAGCTCGTCTGCCTCTTCAAGCAGCGAGGCGATGCCGCCGAGGCTTGCCGCGGCGGACACGTGAAAATCAACGGCCTGCGCGCCAAGCCGGCCGCGACCGTGAAGGAGGGCGACGTGGTGGAGTTCTACGCCGGGGAGCGCTTCCGCAAGGTCGTCGTGATCGCCGTGCCCGAGAAGCCCGTCCGCAAAGAAGACGCGCGCAAGATGTACGACGACCAGTCGCCCGCCCCGCCGAAGATCGACGTGCTGATGGGCGGCACGCGCGATCGCGGCACGGGACGCCCCACCAAGCGGGAACGGCGCGAGATGGATCGCTGGAAGCGGTGAGCGAAAATACGTAGGGCCGGCTCTCCAGCCGGCCCAATGTCGATGCTGGGCCGGCTGGAGAGCCGGCCCTACGTTTTCTCTACGCGTTTACGAAGCGGCGCATATCCACGTTCAGCATCAAGCCGATCGCGATGAAGAACATCATCGCGGACGAGCCGCCGTACGAGATCAACGGTAACGGGATGCCGGTGGTCGGCAAGACGCCGATCTGCATCGCGACGTTGATCAGCACGTGAAAGATGAAGAACGAGATCAGCGAGATCGCCAGGAACGTACCGCCGCGGTCGCGCGCGTTCTTGGCGAACGTCAGCGCCTGCCAGATCAGGAACAGATACAACGCGAGCACGATCACGACGCCGATGAAGCCCCACTCTTCGCCGAGGACGGCGAAGATGAAGTCGGTGTGGCGGGCGGGAAGGTACTCGAGCTTCGCCTGCGTGCCCTGCATGAAGCCCTTGCCGTGCACGCCGCCGGAGCCGATGGCGATCTTCGCCTGCGTCACCTGGTAGCCGGAGCCGAGCGGGTCGCGCTCCGGGTTCAGAAAGATCATCACGCGCTCTTTCTGATACGGCTTGAGGAAGAAGGCCCAGCCGAGAGGCAAGGCGATGGCGGCGATGAGGATCATCGCGACCCACACCCGCATGCGGATGCCGCCGAAGAACATGGC
>JAFAVZ010000232.1 GCA_019242175.1 Acidobacteriota bacterium | reverse complement strand
AGATCTGCTGCGGCGACGAAGCAACCATGTCGATCAGATGCTGCTGCAATGCTTCGCCATCGGTGAACGACTTCGACTCGCGCACCGCACTTTCGGCGATGGCGATGTTGCGTCCGCGTTTGCCGGCGATCGTGCGCATGAACGCCGCGGCGTCGTTCTCCATCTTCGCCTTCATCACGTCGTCGACCTCGTGACCGAGGACGACGGGGTGCGCGGCGCCGGTGTTGGTGCCGGGCGCCATCGCCGCGATGTCCGCAGACTCGAGGATGAAGAAGCCGGCCGAGGCGGCGTAGCTGCCGCTCGGCGAAACGTACACGATCACGGGGACGGGGGAGCGGAGGATCTTCTCGACGATGCCGCGCATCGAGTCCATGAGACCGCCCGGCGTGCGCAGCTCGATGATCACCGCGTCGGCTTTCGTCCGCGCCGCTTCGTCGAGGCCGCGGCCGATGTAGTCGTCGCTGATCGGATGGATCGTGTCGTTCACCGTCAGGCGCAGCACTTCAGCCTGCGCGCCGGCGGCGAAGACGAGGAGAAGAAGAGAGGCGAGTGCGACGCGTTTCATGGCGGCTCCTGCTGCCTATTATGAACGCGCGCGCCTCGCCGTTGTTTCAGGGGTCTTCGAGAGCCGCCGCGGGACGCCATTCGTGGACGAAAGGTCGCCGAGGCTTGCGCAATCAGCGCTGCGGGCCGTGCCCGTGGGTGCATTCGCGGACGGTGTCGAGGAGCTGATCCGTCACGAACGGCTTCTTCACCACCGCGCAGACGCCCTGGAGATGCACGGCATCCTCCGGTTTGGCGGTCAACGCGATCACGCGGGCCATGAGCTTGGGGAGACGGTCGGAGACGCGCCGGATCATCTCCGCTCCGCCGTTGGCGAGATCGATGAGCGCGGCGTCGTACGGCTCCTGGAGGAGCATGCGTTCCGCTTCCTGGGTATCGACGGTGGTGTGGACGACGTAGGAGTTGCGCGTCAGAAGATGCGCGATCAAAACGACGATGATCTCATTTCCCTCGGCGACGAGGATCTTCTTGGGAGCGGCGATCAACTTCGGGAACCTCCACTTCGACTGCGACGGTTGACCGGGGCTTGGACTACGGTTCGGAGACAGTCGCGTGGAACGGGCTCGAGAAGTTATTTTATTTCAAATAACGCATAAAAGCGGTAAGTGACAGAACCGTAACGTGCAAGGCGAGCCGGAGCGCTACTCCGGCGGCATGTAGTCCGGCTGCGGCTCGTAGTTGAAGAACTTCGTGATGTCGTTCCGGAACACGAGCTTGAAGTCGCCGATCGGGCCGTTGCGTTGCTTCGCGATGATGATCTCGGCGATGCCCTTCTCCTCGGTCTCCTTGTTGTACACCTCGTCGCGATAGATGAACGCCACGAGGTCGGCGTCCTGCTCGATCGAGCCCGATTCGCGGAGGTCGGCGAGCTGCGGGCGGTGGTCGCCGGTGCGTTGCTCGGGGCGGCGGGAGAGCTGGGAGAGGGAGATGAGCGGAACGTTCAGTTCCTTCGCGATCGCCTTCAGGCCGCGCGAGATCTGGGACACTTCCTGGTTGCGCGACTCGGTCTTGCCTTTGACGGACATCAGCTGGAGGTAGTCGACCATCACCATGTCCAGGCCGACTTCCATCTTCAGGCGGCGGGCCTTCGCGCGCATCTCCATGATGTCCATGCCCGGCGAGTCGTCGATGAAGATCTTTCCCTTCGACATCCGCGCCGAAGCCTCGGCCAGATCGCGCCAGTTCCTCTCGCTCAACATGCCGGAGCGGATGAGGTGATTGGAGACACCCGATTCCGAGGAGAGGATGCGGAGGCCGATCTGCTCTTTGGACATTTCGAGCGAGAAGACGCCGACGGAATGCAGCCGCTGCAGGCTGCCGCGCGGATTGCCGTTCTTGTCGGGGACGGCGATGGCTTCCGCCATGTTCATCATGAACGACGTTTTTCCCATCGAAGGACGGGCGGCGATGATGATGAGATCCTGCGGCTGGAAGCCGGACGTCATCTCGTTGAAGCGATCGAACCCGGTCGAGACGCCGGTGAGCAGCGTGCTGTTCTCGTGGAGCTGCTCGATGGCCGCGATGTTCTTGCGCGTGATCTTGTCCAGGCCGACGAAGCCCTTGTCGACCGAGCCTTCCGCAATCTCGTACAACGACTTCTCGGCGATGGTGAGGACTTCCGCCGGCTCGCTCGGCGCGTCGAGCGCCGCGCGCATGACGCTGTTGCCCATGACGATCAGCCGCCGGAGCGTCGACTTCTCTTTCACGATGCCGGCGTAGCGCTCGACGTTGGCAACGTCCGGGATGCCGTCGATCAGCGACGCGACGTACGCCAGCCCGCCGACCTGCTCGAGCTGCCCGTGCTTCGCCAATTCTTCTTTGACCGTGAGCGTGTCGATCGCGCGGCTCTCCTCGGCGAGACGGCGGATGGTGCCGAAGATCGTGCGGTTCGAGTCGCGGAAGAAGTCGTCCGTGTCGATCGTGCCGATCACGCGATAGAGCGCGTTGCTGTTGATGAGGATCGAGCCGATCACCGCGCGTTCCGCGTCGGGACTCTGGGGCAAGGGCCGATCGAGTGCTACATCAACTTGTGCAAGGGCCATGAGGACGAAGTGCGGAGGATTCTGGGGCCGGTTTTTCGGCCGGGAACGCGTCCGCAGCGTTTTCAACAACGAGCGACCGTCCGAAACGCGCTTTTCTCCGGTGCGTAGAACCGTTTTCCGCAGCTTTCCACGAACCGTAGAGAAGCCGCTTGACGGGGAAATCGAAGTCGGTGTTCGCTGAAAAAGCTTACAGTGGCTACACCGCCGAAAGCAACCCTTCGATCCGCAACCTGGCGACGACCGGATTGACGTCGAAGACCTCCGCGAGCGTCTCGCTCGCGACGGTCGCTTTCTTCGCCGGCAGCAGCGGTCCGCCGGCGCGCGACGACCGCAAGTGCGGCGCGAGCGCGGGGAGCAGCAGCGGCTTCGGAATCAGCAGCGCGCCGATCGCGGCATTGGCCTGGTACTCCCACCAGCGGCCGGCGTACGCGGACTCGCGCGCGATGTCGGTGTCGCGGCAGAGGATCGCATCCGCCTGGCCGGTGCGATACAGCACGGAATGCAGCAGGCAATGGCCGGCCTCGTGCGCGATCGTGGTCCGCAGGCGGCGTTCGGCGAGGGAAGGATTCAGCACGATGCGCCGCGGGCCGGTCGCGTCGATTTCGGTGAAGCCGAGAATGCCGTGCGGGAGGTCGTCGCGGTATTCGGGTGTGAGGGAAAAGCGCTTCTCGACGAAGCGCTCGATGCGGACCGGAGAGGGCGTCGTCGGCAGCAGGCCGACGGAGTCGAGCGCGATGAGGCAGGCGTCTTCGATCTCGTCGAGCTCGTAGTGGAGCGCGCGAGGGAACGGTCCGGAGCGGGCGGGATAGGTCCTCACTTCTTCTTCAGGAGCTTGCGCAGCTCGTCGGGAGTGCGGAACTCCTCCATGACCTGGCGGAGCATGATGCCGTACTGCGGATCGGCGGCGGTCCGCTGCTTCACTTCCTCCACCACGGCGCGATGGTCGTACTGCTCGAGCGCCGCCAGCGGCACGTGCAGCGCCGACGCCAGCGCCTTCAGCGTGTCTTCCGAGGGGAAGCGCCGGCCGAGCTCGATGTCGGAGAGGAAGGGTGGACTGATCCCGCACTTCGACGCGAGCTCGCGGAGGGAGAGGTCCTTCTCCTCCCGAATCTCGCGCAGCCGTTGGCCGAAAGTCTGTCGGGTGGCCTGCATCGTCAGCTCACGAAGCGTACACCATGTAAGCGCCAGTGGCGCGTAGATGCCAGTGTCATCCTGAGGCGCGGAGACGCCGAAGGATCTCCTGATGCGGACGATGAGCGCTCGTGCCGGGAGATCCTTCGCTCTCTGCGGAGCTCAGGATGACAGTCAGGGCCGGCTCTCCCAAGACGATCACAGGCAATGCTCGCCGCATTGCGCCCGGCCGGACTGCGGAGAGGCCGGCCCTGCGTCCGCTCCGGAATGCTCTCTGGTTGCGCCGCGTTGGGCGCGGCATCGAGGCGGACCGGAACTTCCGGGCGCCGCCAGCGTCTCAAGCTTTCGGTTCTGGAGGACTGAATGAAGCGTTTCACCGTCACGGCCGCGCTGGCGCTCCTTGCGCTCCCCGTTGTGGCCCAGCAGCAACCGCATCAGGATCCGGGCAAGAAGCCGGTGGCCGTCATCAACGGCGAGACCGTCACCCAGCAGCAACTCGACCGGATGTACGACAACCTCGGCACCCGGATGAAGGCGAACTACGAGAAGGCCGGCGGCAAAGGCGCCTTCCTCGAGAACTACGTCGCCAAGCGTCTCGTGATCCAGGAAGCGCTCAAGTCGGGCTTCGACAAGAAGCCGGAGATCGAGGCCGAGCTCATGGCCGCGCGCGAGGCGGCGCTCTTCGACCGCTACGTGCGCGACGTCGTCGCCGCGCCGGTCATCACCGATGACGAGGTGCACAAGTACTACGACGAGCATCCAGATGAGTTCCACACCGCGGAAACCGTCAAGGTGCGGCACATCATCATCATGCCCAACGGCTCCGGTCCGAAGCCGCACACGGAAGAGGAAGCGAAGGCGCTCATCGTCCAGATCGCGAGCGACCTCCGCTCCAAGACGGTGTTCCCCGCCGGTACCGATCCGGACAACGCCGCGCGCATCATGCTCTCCCACTTCGCCCAGGCCGCACAGCAGTTCTCCGAAGACGCCTCCGGCGCCGTCGGCGGTGACCTCGGTTGGGTCGAGCGCGGCCAGCTCGACGCGCAGTTCGCCGACGCCGCCTTCGCGATGAAGAAGGGCGCGCTCTCCGGCGTCATCCAGACGCGTTACGGCTATCACCTCATCTTCGTCGAAGACCGCCGCCCGGCGAGCATCCAGACGTACGACGAGGCGAAGTCGGGCATCCGCGAGTTCCTCATGACCCAGCACGCCGCAGACGTCGTCAACGTCGTCACGAAGCTCACGAACGAGCTTCGCCAGAGCAGCAAGGTCTCCGTCTTCCCCGAAAACCTCAGCCAGTAGTCAGCGATCGGTCGGCCGCGCGCGTGCGCGGCCCATCTCCGACGAAGTAGCGCCGCAGCGACAACACGAACGCGAAGAAGAGCAGCCAGGCCACGCCCATCGTGATCAGAATCGCCGGATCGCGATAGAGGTCGAGAATGCCGAGCTTGCGGATGTCGGGGCTCATGATGCCCATCTTCGTGTAGAGCGCCTCGAAGTCGGTGCGCAGGATCGTCAGCGCACCGACTCCCGCTCCGATGACCTGGAGCAGGAGCAACGTGATCCACGCCGACAGCTTGAGGCGATACAGCCCGAGCGCGAGGAACCCGAACAGGCTCGCCAGTGCGAGGGTGATGATCATCGCCGGCACGCCGGTCACGATGATCCCCGCGAACGGGATGGTCGCGTAGGCCGTCGAGGCGAGCAGCGACAACGCCGAAAAGCCCATCAACACGGAGACGGAAAGCACCGGCAACGGCGCGCGATCCGTCCAACGCACCTTGCGGTCGTAATGCTCGACCGTCGCCTTCACGTTCGGTCCGCGATAGGCGAGCAGGATCACGCCGGGGATGACGACGTAGAGCAGCAGGATCGTGCCGAAGATCACGATGCCGATCACGTTCGCGCTGTCCTGCGGCATCGTGCGCAGAAGCCGCGGCGCGAGTACGCCGAGGACGGCGGTCGAGAGGAGGCCGGTGATCAGCCACATCCACGAGACCATCAACACGAGTGCGCGCGCCCATCGCCGTTTGCGGATCGAGCCGATGCCGACGGAGAAGAAGTAGAGCGTGAGGAAGCCGTGGGTCATGACGTTCGTCGCGAAGACCGGTGTGGGCAGCGGCTGTCCGCCGCGGCGCGTGCCGATCTCCGCCAGCACTGCGAACATCAGGAGGAAGCCGGCGCACACGAGGCCGAAGAGGATGTGAATCACGCCGAAGAGCAGCAGACTGGTCGAACGGTCCTTGAAAGCCGGCCGTTCCGGCACGGCAGTGATCACCTCGGTCATCGAAACCCTCCCTGTGCGGGCGCGACTATAATCCCGCCATTCCAATCGAGGAGTCGTGATGCGCCATTCGTCCGTCCGTTTCTTCGTTCTCTTCCTGCTCGCGCTCGTCATCGCCGGTTCGGCCGCTGCGACTTGCGGCGGCGGTGGGGGCGGTGGAATGGGCGGGATGATGCCCCCGACCGGCAGCATGACCCAGCCTCAGGTCTACTTCGTCCCCTGGAAGGTTCTCAATGCGACGGAGGACGCGGTCAAAGGGCCGCTCGTGCTCTATTGGCTGCCGCTCTCCGCGGAAGACATCAAGCACTCCGACCTTCTCAACTCGCGCCAGCTGACGATCTACTCATCGCAATGCGTGGGGATGCAGGTCATCCGTCCCGATGACAGCGCGACGATCGAGAAACTCTCCGCGACCGGCAAGCTGCCGGCGTGCATCCTCTCCAACGCGGACGGCAAAGAGCTCGCGCGTCTGGAAGGACCGGCGCTGCGCGTGAGCGCCGTCGAGAAGATGGTGCGCGCCGAGATGGATGTGCGCGAGACCGCCGCGCAGAAGTCGCTCGACGACGCGAACGCGAAAGCCACAGCCGGCGAGAAAGACGCCGCCGTCGAGGCTTACAAGAAAGTTTGGGACGACCGTTGCCTGCTGCCGAAGAAAGGCCGCGCGGCGCAGAAGGCGCTGAAGAAGCTCGGCGTCACAGTCGAAGACGCGCGGCTGCGCACGATCGATCCGCAGCTCGACGACAAGACGACCGCGCTCATCGAGGCGAAGATGGAGGCCGGCCTCCACGCCGAGTTGCACGATGACTATCCGACCGCGCGCAAGTACTACGCGGAAGCGGCCGCGATCGACGCCGGGGACCCCGTCCCCCTCCGCTTTCTCGGCGAGCTCTATCGCCATCACCTCGGCGACTGGGTGAAGGCCCGCGAAGTCTTCGGCAAGCTGCTCGCGATGCAGGCCGACCCGCTGTCTCGCGCCGTCGCGCTGCACGGCGTGGGGAAGATGACGATTCATGACGGCGACTACGCGGCCGGCCTGGAGATGTTCGCGCAGTCGATCGCTGCGTTCCCGCTCGCGCTCACGTATCGCAATCTGGCCGTGTACTGGAACTCGGAGAAGGAGCGCGCGAAGGCCGATGGCTACGTGAAGAAGGCGCTCGAGCTCGAGCCCGAGGATCCGTTCAATCTGATCTTCGCCGCGACGTACATGGTCGACAGCGGCCGCAGCGAAGAAGCGCTGGCGATCGCGAAGAAGAACGAAGGGATGATGTGCGCCTCGTACAACCTCGCGGCGATTTACGCGCTGCTCGGCCAGAAGGGGAAGGCGATGGAGATGCTGCATCGCCACTTCTACGAGTTCGAGCGCTACGACCTCGTGCGCGAGAAGGAGATGATGGAGGCGCGCGTCGACTACGTGTTCGAGTCGATGCGGAAGGACCCCGACTTCATCGAGCTCACGAAACTGGCGCGGTAAGATGTAGGGGCCGGCTTCAGCCGGTCCCTAACGAAAAGGGCCGGCTCATCGCCGGCCCGTTCGTTTGTCGCTTCTTACGCTGCCTCGGGGACGCGTTGCAACATGCGCAGCGCGTACTTCCAGTGCCGGCGCGACTGGCGCACGTGCTGGCGCGAACGGCGCCGCGTCTCCCGCCACGTGTCCTTGAGCCCCGCCGCCTTCTCCTCGGCGTGCTGGCGCCAGAGCGCGAACGCGGTCTCGAGATGGCGCGCGGCGGCGTTGATGCGCTTGCGGATGTCAGACGCCGTCGGATGCGGCGCGTGCTCGATCCGCTGCTCCATCATCTGCAGCGCGGCGCGCATGCGCGCCTGTTCGATCTGCGGCGGAGCGGTGGAGCGGAGATCCTTCGCCAGGCCGAGGTAGCGCAGCGAACGGATGAACCACTTCGCTGGATCCCAGTGATACCAGAGGATGCCATTGCGGAAGTCGGCCGGGAAGCGGTGGTGGAAGCTGTGATAGCCCTCGCCGAGGGTGAGGAGGGCGACGGCCCAGTTGTCGCGGGCGGAGACTTCGGCGTTGTACTCCGGCTTCCCGAAGAAGTGCGCCAGCGAGTTCACGAAGAACGTCGTGTGGTGGATGACCATGAGGCGCAGGAAGCCGCCCCAGAGCAGGCCGGCGATCGGGTCGCCGAACGCGGCCCCGATCAGCGTCGGGATGCCGAAGCCGCCGACGATCAGGATCACCTTGTGCCAGCGGTGCTGCCACATCACGATCG
>JAFAVZ010000214.1 GCA_019242175.1 Acidobacteriota bacterium | reverse complement strand
CGCGCATCGGCGCGAAGATCCTCATCTCCGGCGGCGGCCGTTGCAACGTCACGCACGACGTCGTCCGTCCCGACGACTTCAACGGCAATCGCAACGCGATCGCGAAGGTGTTGCGCACGTTCGACGTGCCGGCAACGACCGCTTTCTTCGAGGAGCTCGGCGTGAGACTGAAGCGGGAGGAAGGCGGCAAGCTCTTCCCCGTCTCGGACAAGGCGCGCACGGTCGTCGATGCGCTGCTCCGTGCCGCGGGCAAGGTGGAGATCCGCACCGGCCAGCGCATCACCTCGCTCGACGACGCATTTGCGTTGGCGAAGCGCGTGATCCTCGCGACGGGCGGGCGCAGCGTCCCGAAAACCGGCAGCGACGGCAGCGGCTACGCCCTCGTCCGCGGCGTGGGCCACTCCGTGACGGATCTCTTCCCCGCTCTGGTCCCGCTCCTCCTCGCCGATCCGCCGCCGCTTTCCGGCACGAGCGTCGAGGCGGAGTTGAGCGTCCGTTCCGAAACGGGCCGCGTGCTCCATCGCGAGCGCGGGCCGATGCTCTTCACGCACTTCGGCATCAGCGGTCCCGCGGTGCTCGACATCAGCCGCCACTGGATCGCCTATCAGCCGGCGTCGCTCTTCGCAAACTTTCTACCGGACGTGGATCTCGCCGCTGCCCTCCTCGACGCGGCGAAACGCAATCCGCACGTGACCGCGGCGGGCTTTCTCAAGCGCCGCCTGCCCGACCGCCTCGTCGACGTTTTCGCAAACATCGACAAAACCCTCGGTCGCATCAGCCGCGACGAGCGCCGCCGACTCGTCCAAGAGATGACGGAACGCCGGCTCCCCGTGACTCGCGATCGCGGTTTCGACTTCGCGGAGGTGACGGCGGGCGGCGTGCCGTTGGCGGAGATCGACGTCTCTACCATGCAGTCGCGAAAGTGTGACGGGCTTTTTCTCTGCGGCGAGATCCTCGATGTCGATGGGAAAATCGGCGGGTACAACTTTCAGTGGGCCTGGACGAGCGGCCGTCTCGCCGGGATCCACGCTGCGCGTCTTGCATAGCATGTCCCGCTCTCCCGACCGGTTCGCCCCGTGGCTCGTGCTCGCCGTCTTCCTGCTGTTGACGGGCATTGCGACGGTGTACGTCTCGCGCATGGCGGAGCTGGCGGTGCGCGCCCGTTTCGAGAGCGCGTCGCAGATGGCCCGCGATGCGATCCAGAGCCGCATCCTCACGGACATCAGCACGCTCAAAGCCGCGAACAGCCTCTTCGCCGCCGAGCAAAGCGTGACGCAGGACGAGTTCCGCGACTACGTTCGCCATCTCGACGTGCCGAAGAACTTTCCCGGCATGCAAGGCGTCGGTCTCATCCTCCGCTTCCCGAAGGACCGGCTGAGCGACGTCGTCAACACGATGCACACGGAGAGCTATCCGGACTTCCGTGTCTGGCCCGAAAGCGACCGCGATGAGTATTCGGCGGTGATCGTCCTCGAGCCCGCGGAGATGCGCAACCGCATGGTCCTCGGCTTCGACATGTTGACCGATCCTACCCGGCGTGGAGCGATGATCCGTGCCCGCGACTCGGGCCAGGCGACCGCGACGGGCCGCCTCCTTCTCCTGCGTCCGGCCGGCGAGCCGCAGCGCGTCGGTTTCGCGATCTTCACGCCGATCTACACGACGCGCGAGATCCCGGAGGAGCCGGAGAAACGGCGGGAGACGCTCTATGGCTGGGTTTACGCGCCGTTCCGCTCCGAGGAGCTGCTGTCGGATCTCATCGACGCGCAGCATCGACGCGACATCGACGCGATCGAGATCTACGACGGCACGCAGCTCGATCCGCAGCATCTGCTCTTCCGCACCGGAGAGGCGACGGACGGCCACTTCCGCCGCCAGCTCGACGTCGTCGTCGCCGGACGGCACTGGACGCTCGTCTTTCGTCGCGACGGCGCGAACACGGCCTCGGTGCTCGCGTTCGCAACGCTCGCCGGCGGCCTGATCATCACGTTCCTCATCTTCACGCTCGTCCGGCTCCAGACGCGCGGCCGCGCGGATGCCGAAGCGACGGCGGAACGGCTGCGCCGGTCGGAGGCGGAGATGCAGCGCGCGAATCAGGCGAAGGACGAGTTCCTGGCGACGCTGTCGCACGAGCTGCGCACGCCGATGACGGCGATCATCGGGTGGGCCCGTCTACTCGGGGAAGAAGATCTCGACGAGGAAACGAACAAGACGGCGATCGATGCGATCCAGAAGAGCTCCCGCGCCCAGGCCCAGCTGATCGACGATCTGCTCGACGTCTCGCGCATCACCGCCGGCAAGATGCACCTCGAGCCGCGGCCAATGGAGCTCGGGCCGGTCGTCGCGGCGGCGATCAACTCGGTGACGCCGGTCGCGGAGGCCAAAGGCGTGCGCGTCGACCGCGCGCTCTCCACCGAGCCGCTGATCGTGAACGGCGACGCGCATCGCATCCAGCAGGTGCTCTGGAATCTGCTCTCGAACGCGGTGAAGTTCACGCCGCGCGACGGCCGCGTGCGCGTGACCATGCGCTCCGAAGGTCCGTTCGCGTTGCTCGAGGTGGCCGATACCGGCCAGGGCATCGAGCCCGCGTTCCTGCCGCACGTGTTCGAGCGTTTCCGCCAGGCGGACAGCTCGATGACCCGTGCCTACACCGGCCTCGGACTCGGCCTGGCGATCGTGCGCCATCTCGTCGACATGCACGGCGGCCGCGTGGAAGCGGCGAGCGAAGGGGAGGGCCGCGGCGCGACGTTCCGCGTTCGCCTCCCGCTGCTTTCGCCCGAGGTGCGGCCGAAGGACGAGACGCAGCCCGAGTTTGACGGCGGCAGCCTTCGCGGCGCGCGCATCCTCGCCGTCGACGACGAGGAGTCCGTGCGGACTTACGCGCTCGCCGTGTTCCGCATGGCCGGCGCCGACATCCGCATCCTCTCCTCGGCGACCGAGGCGCTGGCGACGCTCGAAGACTGGACGCCCGACGCCGTGATCACCGACCTCGGCATGCCCGACATGGATGGCTACGAACTGCTACGCCGCCTGCGCGCCCGCGGCTCGACGATGCCCGTCGTCGCGCTGACCGCATACGCCCGCCCCGAGGACCGCGAGGCCGCGATGCGCGCCGGGTTCACGGCGTACGTGGCAAAACCGGTGGAACCGGAGGAGCTGCGGCGGATCGTGGCGGACTTGCTACGACGTGGGAACGGGCTTCAGCCCGTTCCGGGACCGGCTGAAGCCGGTCCCCACGTTCAGGATCGCTAGTACTGCAGCTTCTTCAACGGCGGGTCGAAGTCGAACGACCCGAGCAGCAGCCACCGTCTCGCATCCTTCTCCCGCCCCGGCCGTGCGACGAGCGGCGTCGTGTAATGCCAGAAGGGGAGGCGATAGACGGCGATGCCGGACGTCGTTCCTACCTCGTGCGATTGGGACAGGAAGCCGCGTTCCTCGTAGACGAGCCACTGCGATTGCACGGCGTCGTTCGAGAACATGATGTGCAGGTCCACAAAGCCGTTGCGGGCCACGGGCGACTCGGGGTGGTGATCGTTGTGCGGGCCGCTGTAGTCGCCGCGTTCGTAGCAGATCACCTGGCGGCCCCAATGCGCGTCGTTCAGCGGCGCGCCGACGATGCACTCGGCGAAGCGGAGGAAGCTCTGCGACTCCATCATCTGGCTGAGGCCCGTGGATCGGCCGGCGTCGAGCGCCTGCGATTTCCGCGAATTCAGCGTCGCCGTCTTCACGCGCACGGTCTTGCGCAGCGTGTCGCTGTAATTCTTCTTCATCCCGGTGATCGCCTCGCGCGGGATGGGCGTGTGCATGCGGCGCAGCAGCGGATAGAAGGCCTGGTCGAGCGTCTGGATGCAGCGCTTTGCGGTCGCATCGTCAATGAGATCCGACAACACGATCACCGGCGTCTCGCCGCGCTTGTGGAAGACGTCGAAACGCTGAGGGGAGTCGATCAGGCGACGGCCGCGCGCGTTCAGGAGATCCGCAAATTCGTGGGGAAACATGTGTGGCAATTGTAATGGCTCGTCGATTACTTGACACATCAACTATTGTCCTGTAATGTATCGACGTGGCCAGCATCCAGAAGGAGCTGAAACAGCAGCGTCCGTTCCCCTCCCGCACCGCGGAAGCAGCGGTTGCGCTTCTGCGCACGGCCGATCTCGTCCGGCGAGTGATGAGCGATCTCGTAGAGCCGCTGGGCATCACCGTCCAGCAATATAACGTGCTGCGCATTCTGCGCGGCGCGGGAGCCGATGGTCTGCCGACGTTGGAGATCGCGGAACGGATGATCGAGCAGACGCCGGGCATCACGCGCCTGATCGATCGCCTCGAGGCGAAGGCCCTCGTCGGCCGGGAGCGTTGCCCGACCGACCGCCGTCAGGTCTTCTGCCGCATTACGCCGGATGGGCTCTCGCTCCTGGCGAGCATTGACGCGCCGGCCGCCGCGGCCCAAACCGACGCCCTGTCCGGAGTCACGAAAAAAGAGCTTGCGCAGCTGGTCGCCATCCTCGACCGGCTGCGCGATGGAATGCATTCGTTTTTCGATGGAGGTCAATGACTATGCGTAAATTCATCCTCACCGCCGCTCTCGCCGTCACCGCCGCGCTGCCGCTCGCCGCGCAACAACAGGCCGCCGCCCCGCCGCAGACGTGGGTCGTCGACAAAAACCACTCCGAGGTCACGTTCGACGTGCGGCACATGATGTCGAAGGTGCGCGGCCGCTTCGACGACTTCAGCGGCACGATCGTCGCCGATCCGGCCAAGCCGGCCGCGTCTTCGGTGGAGTTCACCATCAAGACGGCCAGCATCAACACGAACACGCCCGACCGCGACAAGCACCTTCGCACCGCCGACTTTTTCGACGCCGACAAGTACCCGGACATCACGTTCAAGAGCACTTCGATCGCACCGACGAAGACGAAGGATCTCTACTCCGTCACCGGCGACCTCACCATCCACGGCGTCACGAAGCGCGTCACGCTCCCGGTCCAGTTCCTCGGCACGCAGAAGGATCCGTGGGGCAACACCAAGGCCGGCTTCGCGCTGGAAACGACCGTCAACCGCAAGGACTACGGCGTCAACTGGAACAAGGCGCTGGACAACGGCGGCGTTCTCGTCGGCGACGACGTGCACATCGAGATCAACCTCGAAACGGGCGCGAAGAAGTAACGACTAGCGCAGTGCCCGCTCCGTAGCCGCCAACAGCGCTTCGGGACCGACGGGCGCACCGGCAGCGTGACGCATCCAGAGATCGGGCGTCACGCTGCCGAACTTCGACATCCGTTCGAACTCCGCGCCGATGTTGCCCGCCTTCTCCATCTGCTCCTCGATCTGGAACGCGATCATGTGGCCGATCGGGTAATCAGGCAGATACATCATGTAATTGACCATGTGCGCGTAGACGCCGAGGAGCGTGACGTCGCGTTCGCCGAAGATCGGCGCGTAATAGCGGTTCCAGATGTCCTTGGAGATCGCGACGGTCGCATCGCGCAATTGCGCCGGCGTGGCATTCGGATGGTCGTACATCCAATGCCACATCTGCATCTCGACGAGCGCCACGCCAGCGATTTCATAAGTCCCCCAGAAATCGTTCAGCGTTTGCATCTTGCGCGCGTCGGCCGGCTTATCCAATCCGAGCAGCTCCAGATCCTTCGCCTGGAATACGAACGCCAGCGCCTCGGTGAAAGCGTTGTTCGGCACGCTCGACAGCGAGTAGTAATCGATGTCATTGAGCGAGAACACCTGCTCGACCGTGTGCCCCATCTCGTGCACGGCGATGTTGAAGCCTTTGTAGTCCATCCCGTTCTTGCCGACGCGCGTGCGCAAACGCGGTTTGTCTCCACGATGCGATGCCGGCAGTGCGTGGCCCGACCCGCGCGCGGGATCGACCGCAATGCGCGCGGACAGGTATTGCGCGCGCTCCTTTGTGAAGCCGAGTTGCTCCAACAAGTGCGGCATGTCCTTGGCGTATGCGTCAGCCGTCGGATAGCGTTTGCGCACGATCTCGTCGAGCTGCGCCTCGGTGTATTGCGCGCGCGGACGGAAGCCGTTGTACCAGAGGTCGAAAGGCTCGAGCTTGCGGCCGAGGCGCTGTTCGATGAGCTTCGCGACTCGGGGGACGAGTGGCGACGAAACGATGTCCTCCAGCATCTTCTTCACCCGAGCCTCGGGCAGCTGGCGGTCCTCATCGAACTTGCGCTGGATGTGCGTCGGCGCGGTTGGCGAATACGGATCGGCGAGCTTCGCGGCGCGGAACGTCGACAGGATCATCGCGTAACGCGGCGCGTCGCCGGCGTCGGACGGTTTGCTGAGCGACGCCGCGTCGTAATCGACGATCGTCGACGGCTTCACCTCATTCGTGAACGGGTTCCAGTCGACGCGTGGATTGTCGACCACAATCGAGGGAATGGTGCCGTCGACGATGCGCTCCATGACCCGTTTGAGGATGCGCTGCTTGGCGATGCCGTTCTGCGCGTCGCTGTAGTCGGCTTTGATCTCGTCGCGCAGGTTCCAGTGCTCGAGGAGGCGCATCTCTTTCGGGAAGAGGCGCTCGCCTTTGGGCCCGAGGACGTGGTGCATCCAGATGTTGTACGTGGCGACGAATTGCGAGGCGGTGGCGATCGCGCGTCCCGCTTCGACGTTGACCTGCGACGGCACGCGCCGCGAGAAACGCAAGGCGAGCTTCGCCTCCGCCCACTGGCGACGCGACCACTTGTCGCCTTCGTTCAATCGCTGCTCGAGCGTCGTGAGCGGGAAGTTCAGCAGCACGACTTGCGCGAGCTTGTTCTCGAAGAGGTCTTCATTGAGATGCGCGGACGGCTCGTAGCCCGCCTGGATCTCGTCGAATGGATAGACGGTGCCGACGTCGAGGTCGGACTGCCATTTCCAGTCGCGCGAGACCTCCGCCATGTGGCCATCGACCGACTCCAACGTGAACTGCAGACGGTTGAAGAGCGCGTCGAGCGGCTCGCCGTCCGGTTGATAGTTCGTCGTTGCGAAGCTCTCGAACGCTGCGGCGTCGCCGTCTTCCGCGCGCCAGAAATCGGCGACCTGGCGCACGCCGCGCTCGATGCGCGGCCGCTGGGCCTCGCCGTACTTCGCGACGAGCTCCGTCTGGACTTTGTCGATGGGCAGCGTGAGGGCAAGGGCGAGCACGAGCGATTGCATGCGAGGGGAAGGATACAGATGTCATCCTGAGTCCCGAAGAGGACGAAGGATCTCCTGGCAAGAACCGGGAGATCCTTCGCCGTCTTCGCGGCTCAGGATGACAGGCTCACCGCCTCTTCGTGCGGTGCGTCGCTTCTGCGGTCCACGGATCGTCCGGCCAGGGATGCCGCGGGTATCGCCCGCGGAGCTCCTTCCGTACCTCGGGGTACGTGTTGTTCCAGAAGCTGCGCAGGTCGCGCGTCACCTGCACGGGGCGGCCGTTTGGTGCGAGCAGTTGAAACGTGATCGGCGTCTGTTTCGGGCCGAGGCGCGGGGTTTCGGCGAGGCCGAAGAGCTCCTGCAGTTTGGCCGAGGCGACGACGCTGCCGTCTTCGCGGTATTCGAGGTTGGCGCTGCGTCCGCTCGGCAACTTGATCGACGTCGGGGCGATCTGGTCGAGGCGTTTGTCGACGGAGGAAAGGCCGGCGAACGCGAGGCGCGCGGCGAGCACCGGATCGGGCTTCGCGTTCGCGGCGAGCAGGCGCTTCGCTTCCTCCGGATCGGCAGGCACCTGTTGCTCGCGGAGCAGCAGCTTCTGGTGCCAGACGCGTTCGGTGGCGCGGACGCGGTTGCCGTCGATCGCATGGACCACGTCGCGGTGCGTCGGCGCGATCCAGTCGCGATCGATCTTGATCACACGCCGGATCTGGTCGCCGGTGACGTCGAGGGCGACGAGGAAATCGCCGCCCGGATCGGCGACGCCGCGCGCGAGTTGCGCGCCAGTCCCCGTCGCAAGCGTGAAACCGGTGCCGCGGCGCATCGCGACGCGATCCGGATAGCCGGCGAGCACCGCACGGCGGAACGTCTCGTCGTCGATCGCTTCGCGGTAGGCGTCGCCGAGGATGCGGCGGGCGATGTTCGCGAGCTCGCGGATCTCGTTCGGCGCGCCGCCGGAGAGCTCGACGGCCAGCGCGATCGCGTCGCGCGCGCCGTGTGCGGCGAGGACGAGACGCGCGAGCCGAGGATGCAGCGGAAAGCGGCGGAGGTTTTTGGTGTCGCCGAGGAGGCGGAGGAGGTCGAGGGCGGCTTCGATGCGCGATGGATCGGGCTTCTCGAACCATTCGAACGTGCGCGGATCGCCGCCCCAGGAGAGGATGTCGAGCACGGTCGACGTCAGGTCGATGCGGCGCACTTCCGGCTCGCGATGCTCGCGCAGGATGTCGCGCGGATCCCACAGGCGCGTCGCGCGACCCGGCGCCGTGCGGCCTGCGCGTCCGGCCCGCTGCTCCGCGGAGTCGAGCGAGATCTTTTCCAGCACGAGGTGATCGACGGCGGTCTCGGCATCGAAGCGCAGGACTTTGTGCAGGCCGGCGTCGACGACGTCGGTGACGCCTTCCACGGTGAGCGACGTCTCGGCGACGTTCGTCGAGAGGATGACTTTGCGCCGCGAGGCCGGCGCGAGCGCACGTTCCTGCGCGTCGACTTCGAGCGAGCCGTGGAGCGGCAACACGAGCGCGTCGATGCCCGCCAGCTCCGCGGCCGCGCGTTCGATCTCGCGCGCTCCGGGAAGGAACGCGAGCACGTCGCCCTTCGCATCCTGCAACGTCTCGCGCACCGCGGCGCCGATGCTCGCGCCGGCGCGATAGCGAACGTCGATCGGAAAGCGCTTCGCCTCGATGTTGATGATCGGCGCGTCACCGAGAAAACGGGAGACCGTGGTGGCGTCCATCGTCGCCGACATCACCACGATCGCGAGATCGTCCCGAGCCTCGGCCGCCTGCTTCACGAGCGCGAGCGCGACGTCGGCGTGGATGCTCCGCTCGTGGAACTCGTCGAGGATGACGACCTGGAAGTCGCTCAGCAGCGGATCCGATTGGAGGCGCGCGGTGAGAATGCCTTCCGTCGCGACGAGGAGCTGCGTGCGGTCGGAGAACCGGCGCTCGAAACGGATCTGCCAGCCGATCTCCTCGCCGATGGTCCAACGCTGTTCGCTGGCGATGCGACGCGTGAGCGCGCGGGCGGCGACGCGTCGCGGCTGGAGCAGGATGGTCTTGCCCAGGGGTGCGAGGGCGGGCGGGATGCGGGTGGTTTTGCCGGAGCCGGGCGGCGCCACGATCACCGCCGCGCGGCGCTCGCGCACCGTGGCCAGGATTTCGGGGATGTGCCGGTCGACCGGTAGCATGAGCGCCGCATTATGAAACGTGCCCTCCGTGTGTCATCCTGAGGCGGGCACGGCCCGCTGCGCTTGTTGGCCAAGCCTTCACAAAGTTTCGCGTCCTCGCCGGCCTTGGTGAAGGTGGACATCTGACGATGTCATGAGAAGGCGCGAAGACGCCGAAGGATCCGTACCGCTCTTGCGCCGCTCTCTCATCCTCCTTTTTCTTCTCCTCGCGGCGTGCGGAAAACGCGAAACGCGCGCGACCGGCGACCAGCCGCCCGTCATCCTGATCTCCATCGACACGCTGCGCGCCGATCATCTGCCGGCGTACGGCTACACCGGCGTGCAGACGCCGCACCTCGACGCGCTGCGGGCCGATTCGATCCTCTTCCGCCACGCGTATGCGCACGTGCCGCTCACGCTGCCGTCGCACGTCTCGCTGCTGACCGGGCAGCTGCCGTACGACAACGGCGTGCGCAACAACATCGGTTTCCATTACGACGCGGCGCAGCATCCCGCGATCTCGTCGCTTTTGAAGGCGCGCGGCTACGCGACCGGCGCCGCGGTCTCGGCGTACGTCCTGCGCGGCAACACGGGCCTCTCCGCCGCCTTCGACGCCTACGACGACAAGATCGCCGCGGTCTCGGGCGTCGCGCAGGGACGCCTCGCGCGACCCGGCCCTGAAACGGAACAGCTCGCGGAGCAGTGGATCGGCGAGCACGCGTCGCAACCATTCTTCTACTTCCTCCATCTGTTCGAGCCGCACGCGCCGTACGACGCGCCGGAGCCGTTCAAGACGCAGTACGCCTCGAAGCCTTACGACGGGGAGATCGCCGCCGCCGACGCGGTCGTCGGCCGATTCCTCGACTCGCTGAAGAAGAGCGGCCTCTACGACCGCGCGCTCATCATCCTCCTCTCCGACCACGGCGAAGGCCTTGGCGACCACGGCGAAGACGAGCACGGCATCTTTCTCTACATGGAGGACCTGCACGTGCCGTTGATGGTGAAGCTGCCGAAGGGCGCGCGCCGCGGCGAGACCGTCGAGTCGCCCGTGCAGTTGATCGACGTCGCGCCGACGATCGCCGCCGTGACGGGGGTCGAGGTCGCCGGCGCGAAAGGTCATTCGCTGCTCGATGCGCCGAAGTCGCGGCGCATCTACTCCGAGACCTTCTACCCGCGCATCCACCTCGGATGGTCCGAGCTGCGCTCACTCGTCGACGATCAGTTCCATTACATCGATGCGCCGCGCGCGGAGCTCTACGCGATTACGGAGCCGGCGGAGAAGGCGAACGTCCTGCCGGACAACCGACGCGTCGCGGCGGCGATGCGCGCGGAGCTGGAGCCGATCAGCCGGACGCTTCCCGCGCCGGCGCCGATCGATCCGGAGGAGGCGAAGAAGCTCGCCGCGCTCGGATACCTCAGCGCTTCGACGTCGCCTTCCGACGGGCCGTTGCCCGATCCGAAGGACGGCATTGCCGACGTCGGCGTGCTGCGGCAGGGCGGCGATCTCGCGGCGAAGGGGAAGCTCGACGAGGCGATCGACGTCTATCGCGGCGTGCTGCAGCGCAATCCGAAGTTCACCGACGCGTGGACGCTATTGGCGAAGACGCTGGAGCAGCACGGAAAGTATGTGGAGGCGATCGAGGCGCGGCAACGCGCGGTGCAGCTCGCGCCGTCGATGGCCGCCGACGCGGCTCTGCTCATCGCCGCCGACTCGCTGCAGCTCGGCCGCGCGGACGAGGCGATCGCGCATGCGGAGCTGGCGATGAAGACGAATCCGAACGGCGCGCGGCTGATCCTCGCCCGCGCCGCGACGTTGAAGGGTGACTTCGCGAACGCCGAGTCGATCATCAATTCGTTACCTCCGTCGACGCCGAATCTCGACTTCGCTCGCGGCGATCTTTTCGCGCGGCGCGAGCAGGTGCCGCAGGCGATCGCCGCATTCGAATCGGAGATCCAGCACTATCCCGATGACCGCCAGGCGTACGCGAATCTCGCCGTGCTGTATCTGTTGACCGGGCGGCGCGCCGAGGCGGAGCGGACGATGGAGAGGCTCGTGGTGGCGAATCCGCAGAAGTCGAGCTTCGCCATCGCGGTGAAGACGTTCAGCGAGCTCGGCGACAAGCAGCTCGCCGAGACGTGGCGGCGGCGCACGCCTTAGGCGGTGTCATCCTGAACAGCGAAGACTGTGAAGGGTCTCCCGGCACGTGCGCTTTCCGCCCGCATCAGGAGATCCTTCGCCCTCTGCGGGGCTCAGGATGACAGAGCAGCTCGCTACTCGCCTCCGTCGCGGTGTCATCCTGAACAGCGAAGACTGTGAAGGATCCGTACCGATCTCGCACTGCGCCTGAAGGTACGGATCCTTCGCCATCTGCGCGGCTCAGAATGACACGGCGTGCGGCTTCCCCCTGTCATCCCGAGCGCAGCGAAGGATCTCCCGGCACGTGCGCTTTCCGCCCGCATCAGGAGATCCTTCGCCCTCTGCGGGGCTCAGGATGACAGAGCAGCTCGCTACTCGGCTCCATCGTGGTGTCCTTCTGAACAGCGAAGACTGTGAAGGAGCCGTACCGATCTCGCGCAGCGCCTGAAGGTACGGATTCTTCGCCATCTGCGCGGCTCAGAAGGACACGGCGTGCGGCTTCCCCCTGTCATCCTGAGCGCAGCGAAGGATCTCCCGGCACGTGCGCTTTCCGCCCGCATTAGGAGATCCTTCGCCCTCTTCGGGGCTCAGGATGACAGAGCAGCTCGCTAGTCGCCTCCGTCGCGGTGTCATCCTGAACAGCGAAGACTGTGAAGGATCCGTACCGATCTCGCGCAGCGCCTGAAGGTACGGATTCTTCGCCGTCTGCGCGGCTCAGAATGACACGGCGTGCGGCTTCCCGCTGTCATCCTGAGCGCAGCGAAGGATCTCCCGGCACGTGCGCTTTCCGCCCGCATCAGGAGATCCTTCGCCGTCTGCGCGGCTCAGGATGACACGCACCACCATTGCCGCTAGGCACGCTTCGCGCTTAGTTCCGCCGTATGGCTACGAACGAAAAGGACGACATCGACTACGACGCCGAGGGCTCGACGCCGCCGCATGAGAAGGACGATCCGACGAACGAGGGCTACGACGAGGCTGCGCATCGCGGCGGCGCGTATGGGCGGCGGGAAGGGGAGGTCGGCGTGTTCGGCACGACCGGCGGCGGCACGTACGGCGAGGGCTTGCACGAGGAACAGCGCCCGACAGTTGATACCGGCGAGATCGAGTAGCATCGGCGGCGTTTGCTGTTTTTCCGCCGAAAGCTGCGTGTTCCGGAGCAGTTCAATCGCAACTCCGCGCGCGTGAGCGCGCTCATGCCCGCGGAGGACAGCGGACGTCTGCTGCTCGACCGGATGCGAGACCGCATCGGGTTCGCGTCGTATGCGGATGTCCGCCTGCTCGACTTCGGCTGCGGCGTTCGCTTCACGCAGGCGATCGTCAATCGGCGGTTGCCGATCCGCGAGTACGCAGGCGTCGACAACTACCGGGAGATGATCGAGTTTCTGCAACGATCGGTACGCGATCCGCGCTTCTCGTTCGCGTTCCTCAACGCGCGCCATCCTTTGTACAACCCGGACGGCATCCCGCTCGGCGACTCGACGCGGCTGCCGTTCGCCGAGGGGGCGTTCGACGTCGTCTCGATGTTCTCCGTCATCACTCATCAGAACCCCGACGATGCAGCGAGCATCTTCCGCCTGCTGCGCCGCTATGTGGCGCCGAACGGCCATCTCTTCTTCACGTGCTTCCTCGATGAGGCGATCGAGTCGTTCGAGGATCGCAGCCCGCAACGCAACGGCGGCTTCTGCTTCTACAACCCAGCGTTCCTGACCGCGCTCGTGGAGAGGTGCGGGTGGACGGAGGTCAACCGCGCGAAGAGCGAGGGCCCGTTGATGGGCGACTCGTTCGTATTTCGGCCGAGCTAGGTGTCATTCTGAGCCGCGCAGACGGCGAAGAATCCGTACCTTCAGGCGGAGCGTGCGCCGAGTGTCATCCTGACCCGCGGAGACGGGGAGGATCTCCTGATATGGCGATCGGCGTCCAGGCTGGGAGATCCTTCGCTCTCTGCGGGGCTCAGGATGACACCGCCCGCGGGCGGAACGTCGTATCCCCCGTCGCGAACAGATAGCGCACGCCCTCGCGGAAATCCGTCTTGCTGGTGTTGCCGAGGTACTTTTCCCAGCCCGGCTTCGGATCGTTTTCGAACCAGGCGAGGTGGGCGAGCATCCAGCCGAACATCGGCGGCGTCATCGACGCGGGCCGCGACAGCCGCGTGCCGGGCCAGAACGAAGAGCTTTCGAGTGACTGCGCCGCGTTGGCGAGAAAAAGAGCGAAGCCGAGGGCCGAGGCGGTGAGGTCCGTGAGGAGGTCGGCGTCGAAGGCATCGTCCGCGCGATCCTCGACGAACAGGCGGCCCTGGGCGAGCTCGGAGGCGAAGATCGTGATGAGGCGGTGCGGCCTCCCGAGCTCGCGGCGGTCGATCGTGATCGTCCATCGTTTCCCGAAGTCGGTGGGGAAGCCGGCGTCGTCGATGCGCAGGGCGACGCGGTCCGAAGGCACGTCCATCAGATTGGCCACGCGGCGCAGGACGGCGCGCGCTGCGTCATCCGTCCCGTCGTAGTCGTCAGGGAAGAAGTCGTCAGTCGGGAACACGAGCGGGCGATCGTCGAAGATCGTCGTGCCGAATTGCCCGCGAATCCAGCCGAGGCGCTGCTCGACCCACTCCTTCGCGAGCGGGTAGCAGGGACATTGCGGTTTCGCGCCGAAGCTAAACATCAGGGCCGCCTCAATCGCTCGATGATCGTCACATCGTGTCAGTCCTCAGGGCACGCGAAGCAGATCGCGCCCGACGACGATCGTTCCGTGAAACTTGCGCGCGGCGCGTTCGCGGAACACCCCCTCGTCGTTGCCCGGGATCAGATGCGTCAGCACGAGCGTCTTCACGCCGGCCGCCGCGGCGACCTCGCCCGCCTCCTCGGCGCTCGTGTGATAGTGCTTCAGCCGCGCGGCGACTTCCGGCGTGTCGACCTTGTCGAACCACTCCGGCAGATAAGCCTCCTGCACCAGAACGTCCGCGCCCTTCACGTACTTCAGCAGAGACGCGCACGGCCGCGTGTCGCCGGAGACGACGACCACCTCGCCCTTCGACTCGAAGCGATAGCCGAACGCCGGGACGACCGGTGCGTGATCGACGGGAAACGCGATCACGCGCACCGTCCCGTCGTCGTACACCACGCCTTCCTTGACGACGTGCGTCTCGATGCGCGCGCCGGCGGCGGGGTGCTTCTCCAGCAGATCGCGGCGGTAGTGGATGTCGTCGGCGAAGAACTGCAGCATCGCGTCCGCGAGGCGCTTCGTGCCGGAAGGGCCGTAGAGCTGGAGGGGCGTCGCCTTGCGCCCGAACTGCCACGACGTGTCGAAGACGTCGGGGAGGCCGGCGGTGTGGTCGGAGTGGAAGTGCGTCAGGAAGACCGCACGCAGGTTCTTGTACTCGAGATCCGTCGCCGCGATGCGCAGCGTCGCGCCGCGGCCGGCGTCGACCACGAACCAGCGGTCGCCGGCCACGATCGCCGTCGACGGGCCGGCGCGGTTCGGATCCGGGCGTGGATAGCCCGTGCCGAGGAGCAACACCTGCAACGCGACCGCGGTCGCTTTAAGCAATGAGCCGGTCATAGACGATCTGCGACCACGTCTCCATCGCCTCGCGCAGCGGAGCGAGCGCCTCGCGCGTGACCCAGGAGCCGGACATCTTCTCCGTTTCCAGCACGCGCACGTTGCGCGAAGTCTCCAGGATGTAGACGGCGCCCAGATGCACCTGCCCGACCTCGGTCGAATCGTCGTTCAGGATGCCGGCGAACGTCAGCTCGAAATCGTCGTCGATCTCGACCTCCTCGAACAGCTCCTTGCGCAGCCCGGCGAGGAGGTCGTGGCCGGGATTGATGTGCCCTCCGATGCCCAGCGACAGCTTGTCGTGGAGGCGCGTTTCGGACTGCTTCGGCGTGCGCCGCAAGAGGAAGTAATGGCCGCCGGAGCGGATCACCACATACGGAATGATCTGCTTGAAAGCAGGCGACTTCTCCGCTTCGGGGCGAGGGAGAAACAGGTGTTTCGTGGCGATCGACTCGAGGATCGCCTCGGCGTCGCCGACGATGAGATCCGCGCGGTGCTCGTCGAGCATCGGGAGGTCGGCGCGGGGAACGACCATGACGTCTTCCTGCATCGCGCGCATCGTACCTTTTCGGCCGCGTATGGCGATGCGTGCCTCCGTCCTGACGCCCACGTGCAACGGTGGAGGCAAGGAAAGACACTATTGCGCGTCTCCGCTTTTCCTTCTAATATCCGCCGCTCAGTCCTGAAACAGAAGGTTCACCGGACATTTCCCAGCAACCCCTTGCAAAAAGGTGTTAAGCGTGATCCGGACTCACGATTCTTATCTCCTTGTTGTGAGCGCGCTGCTAGCGATTCCCGTCGCCGCAGCCGCGCTCTCCGCTCTCGGGCTCGTCCCTCTCGCGGCGCTCGCCGTCGCGGCGCTCGTCGTGTGCGCGGGCTTCTACGCCGCGCGTGACCGCATCGCCGCGGCGTTGCCATTGCCCGAAGTCGGAACGCCCGCACGCGTCGCGTTCCTCGTCGTCGGCGTCCTGGCCGCCGTCCGTTTGTGGGGACTCGCCTGGTTCATGATGGACTCGAGCCACGCCGAGCTCTCGGTGCTCTGGTTCGATCCCTTCTACATCCGCCACAGCTGCTTCTCCTCGCTGTACCTCTCGGCGAAGCTGGCGATGGAAGGCGCGCCGAATCCCTACCAGTCGGAGCTCTACGACACGGATCTCTACCAGAGCTTCCTCGGCCGTTTCACGATGGACGAGTTCCTCTATCCGTCGTCCTTCATGCTTCTGCCGCGCATCGGGCTGGCGTTCACGAAGGGGTTCATGACGCTGCGCACCGCGTGGTTCGCGCTCGAAGCCGCGACGTTCGGCGCCGCGGTGGTGATCGTGGCGAAGTGGGTCGGCGGCGAGGAAGGCAAACGCGCGCTCTTCCTCACGCCGGCGTTGGCGCTGGCGACGCCGATCCTCCTGACGCTGCAGATCGGCAACTTCCAGCTCGCGGCGATCGCGATGACGATGATCGCGCTGGTGAGCTTCGCCCGCGGACGCAACGCCGCCGGCGGCGCGCTCCTCGGCTTCGCCGTCTTCAAGATTTTCCCCGGCATCGTCCTCGTCCCGCTCGTGCTGCAGAAACGATGGCGCGCGGTGATCTGGACGTGCGGCTTCAGCGCGTTCTACACCGCGGTCTCCGTCCTTTGGATGGGCACGAATCCGTTGCGCCAGTTCCTCAGCTACGGGTTGCCCCGCATCACGAAAGGGGAGGCGTGGAGCTTCATGGAGCTCGACATCCCCATCATCCACCAGGTCGTCGCCATCAATCAGGGCATCCCCGGCCTCGCCCTCAAGCTCCACGACCTCGGCGTCGCCTTCGCGATGCACGACGCCGTGCAGAAGGTCTCGCTCGTCTACAGCCTGATCGTGCTTGGGATCGCGGTCGTCGTCGGCCTGCGCATCGGCCGCGAAGACCGCCTGACGCAGGCCCAGCTCTGGATCGCGCTCATCGCCCTCGCCGCGCTGCGCAGCCCCTTCGTGCCCGATACCTACGCGCTGCCGCCGGTGCTCTGGCTGTGGAGCCTCGTGATGCCGCAGTACTGGCGAGAAAACGTGGGGACCGGCTTCAGCCGGTCCCAGGGCGGGATGAAGCCCGCCCTCACGTGCCTCCTGCTCTACATCCCCCTCTCCCTCGTCCTGCCGTTCATGGGTCCGCTCGCGACCGACGGCCGTCTGCGGCTCTTTCTCGGATTTCTCGTCCAGCTCATCGCCGTCGCTTTCACCGCCGCGCCGATTCTTCGCCGCGCCGCGCGCCCCGCTACCGATCTGATTCAGGAGCCCGCTCAGTCATGACCAAGCATCTGCGAGGCGCGTTCGCCGCGCTGTTGTTCCTTTCCCTTCCCGCGTTCGCCCAGAAGATCCCCGACTCCACGGCCGTCCTGCGCGTGCCGCGCCTCGCCGTGCAGCCGCATCTGCAGGACATCATCCCGGCCGGCGCCGCGGGGATGGAGCGCGTCACCGACATGCGCCAGAACACGCCGAAAGACGGCGAGCCGGCCACGCTCAACACCGCCGTCTACCTCGGCTACGACGACGTGAACCTCTACGTCGCCTTCATTTGCCAGGACGAGCCGGACAAAGTGCGCGCGCGCGTCACGCGGCGCGAGGACATCTTCGGCGACGAAGGCGTGCAGATCTTCCTCGACACCTTCCACGACAAGCAGCGCGCGTACGTCTTCGCCGCGAATCCCTTCGGCGTCCAGCTGGACGGCATCACGACCGAAGGCCAGGGCTACGACTTCAACTTCGACACGCTCTGGTACTCCGAAGGCCGCATCACGAAAGACGGCTTCGCGGTCCTGATGACGATCCCGTTCAAGAGCATCCGCTTCGCGCCGGGGCCGACGCAGCGTTGGGGCGTCTCGCTCAGCCGCATCATCCCGCGCAAGAACGAGTTCGTTTACTGGCCGTGGATCACCGACCGCGTGGCCGGCTTCGTCCCCCAGTTCGCGACGCTGGAGATCGACGACACGATCTCGCCGGGCCGCAACTACCAGTTCATCCCGTACTCGGTGTTGACGCATTCGCGCCTGCTCGAACCGGGCGGTCCGGGCACGGTGCGTCCGGCCGGCTACACGAACACGACGCCCGGCCGCGTGGGCCTCGACGGCAAGTTCGTACTGCGCGAGTCGCTCGCCGCCGACGTCACGGTGAATCCCGACTTTTCCGAAGTCGAGTCGGATGAGCCGCAGGTGATCGTGAACCAGCGCTTCGAGGTGCTGTTCCCCGAGAAGCGACCGTTCTTCCTCGAAAACGCCGGCTTCTTCCAGACGCCGATGAGCCTTTTCTTCTCCCGGCGCATCGCCGATCCGCGCATCGGCGCGCGCATGACCGGCCGCGTCGGCCGCTGGGCCCTCGGCGGCCTGGCCATCGACGATCGTGAAGGCGGGCTCGGACTGCCCGTCGAGCATCCCGAGTTCGGGCAACGCGCGAACATCGGCGTCGCGCGCCTGCAACGCGACTTCGGCCAGCAGTCGAACGCCGGCTTTCTCCTCACGAGCAAAGACATCGGCGGCGTCTCCAACCGCACCGCCGCCGTCGACAGCCGCATCCGCATCGGCGAGAACTGGACGGCCACCGGCCAGATCGGCAAGAGCTGGAACCGCGGAGGACTCTTCGGCGACGTCGACGGCTCGATGGGCTATCTCGACGTCGGCCGCGCCGGCAAGGTCTTCAACTACGAAGGGCAGTACCGCGACATCAGCCGCAACTTCATCAGCGAGCTCGGATTCATTCCGCGGACGGACATCCGCCAGACCGAGCACACGGCGAGCCTCAAGCGCTGGTCGGAGGGGACGAAGCTCTTCAGCTGGGGCCCGAGCGTCACCGGCCTGGCGACGTGGGATCACGGCGGCGAGCTGCAGGACTGGCTCGGCTCCGCGTCGATGAACTGGAACTGGGTCGGCGGCACGTCGCTCACGCTGACCACCGAGCAGTCGTACGAGCTGTTCGCCGGCCTCGACTTCCGCAAGCATCTCGAGACCGTCGCCGCGCGCACCGAGTGGTGGAAGTGGCTCACCGCCTCGCTCAGCTACTCGCAAGGCAGCGCGGTCAACTACTTCCCGGGCGCCGGCCTCGACCCGTTCCTCGGCGACCGCAAGCTGATCCAGGTCGGCTTCACGCTCAGCCCCTTCTCCCGGCTGCGCATCGACGAGACGCTCATCTACGACGACCTCTACACGCGCGGCTCCGTCGGCAGCGTGGGCGACGGCAGCCTCGTGTTCCGCAACCCGATCTCCCGCACGAAGATCAACATGCAGTTCAGCCGCTACCTCGCGCTGCGGCTGATCGTCGACACGCACGCGATCACGCCGGATGAATCGCTCGTGGCGCTCCCCCGGACGAAGCACGTCACGGGCGACGTCCTCTTCAGCTACGTCCTCAACCCCGGCACCGTTCTCTACCTCGGCTACTCCGACAACTACGACAACGTCGCGCTGCTCAGCGGCCCGCCCTCGCAGGTGGTGGCCACGCAGTCCGCGCTCAACCCGACCGCTCGCCAGTACTTCATGAAGGTGAGCTACCTCCTCCGGTTCTGATCATGACCAACGACAACAACGAACGTCTCGCCGGACTCTCCAGCGCCAAACGCGCGCTGCTCGAAAAACTCGTCGCCGAACGGCGCGCCGCGGCAGGGGAGGTGCGGCCTCGTCCGCGCCCCGAGCGCATTCCGCTGTCTTTCGGCCAGGAGCGGCTGTGGGTCGTCGAGCAGCTCGCGCCCGGCAGCGCCGCGTACAACGAGTCGATCGCGCTCTGGCTCGAGGGCGCGCTCGACGTCGACGCGCTCCAACGCGCGATCGACGAAGTGGTGCGCCGCCACGAGTCGCTGCGCACCTCGGTTCCGTCGGAAGACGGCCGCGGATTCCAACGCATCGCTCCTTCACTGTCGGTGCCTCTCGTCCGCGCGAATGCCGCGAGTGACGACGAAGCGCTGCAGATCGCGAGCGCGTCGATCGCCGCCTCGTTCGACCTCGCGCGCGGTCCGCTCGTCCGCGCGCTGCTCGTGCAGGTGAGCGGTGAGCATCACCTGCTCGCGATCGCCGTCCATCACCTGCTCATCGACGGCTGGTCGATCAACGTCATCCTCGGCGAGCTCGCCCGGCTCTACAACGGCGAGGCGCTCGAGCCCGTGCGCCTGCAGTACGCCGACTACGCGCTCTGGCAGCGCGAGTGGCTGGAAGGCGAACGGATGGACCGCCAGGTCGCGCACTGGCGCGAGCATCTCGAGGGCTGCCCTTCGACGCTCGACCTTCCCGCCGACCACGCCCGCCCGCCCGTGCAGTCGTTCAAAGGCTCGCTCGTGCGTCACCTCATCCCGCCCGACGTGTACGAGGCGATGGAGCAGTTCAGCCGGAAGGAGAACGTCACGCCGTTCATGACGCTCTTCGCCGCCTGGACGACGCTGCTGCATCGCCTCACCGGACAGGACGATCTGCCGATCGGCGTCGGCCTGGCGAACCGCCCGCGCGCGGAGCTGGAGTCGATCGTCGGCTTCTTCGTGAACACGCTCGTGCTCCGCGCGCAGTTTGCCGATGCGATGACGTTCGGCGATCTGCTGGCGCGCGTTCGCGAAACCACGCTCGGCGCGCAGGCGAATCAGGATGCGCCGCTCAGCCGCGTCCTGGAGTCGATGAAGATCGACCGCGCCGCGAGTCACATGCCGTTCGTGCAGGTGATGATGTTCTTCCAGAACTACGCGCGCGATCCCATCGCGATGAACGGCCTGCGCGTCTCGCGCGTGCCGCTCGACCAGGTGCACCCCGGCTCCGCGCAGACGGACATCGCGCTGTTCGTGAATCAGGAGGAGCAGGGCGAGCTGCTCTTCCAGTACAGCACCGACCTCTTCGACCGCGCGACGATCGAACGCCTCGCCGGCAACTTCGTCGTGCTCCTCCGCGCCGCGATCGCCGACGCCTCGACGCCGCTCGCCGCATTGCCTCTGTTGACGGACGCCGAACGCGCGCAGCTCGCGCAGTGGAACGACACGCGCGCCGACTACACGCCCGGCCCGCTCATCGATCTGATCCAGCCTCCGTCCGACAAGCCGGCGATCACGTTCCGCGGCGTCACGCTGACCTACGCCGAGCTCCGCGCCCGCGCCTCCGCGCTCGCCGCGGAACTGCGCGAGAAAGGCGTCGGCCCCGGCTCGCTCGTCGGCCTCTTCGTGGAACGCTCGCTGGAGATGGTGATCGGCATCGTCGCCATCCTCGAAGCCGGCGGCGCCTACGTCCCGCTCGACCCGTCGTATCCGGCCGAACGCCTCGCGTTCATGCTCGGCGACGCCGAAGCGCGCGTCGTGGTGACGCAGCCTGAGCTGCGCGACCGCGTGCCGGTCGCGGGCCTCGAGGTGGTGAATGTAGAGGAAAACGTGGGGACCGGCTTCAGCCGGTCCCGGCGGCCGGCTGAAGCCGGCGCCCACATTTCCTCCCCCGACGACCTCGCCTACGTCATCTTCACCTCCGGCTCCACCGGCCGCCCGAAAGGCGTGCAGATCACGCAGCGCTCCGCGGCGAACCTCCTCGCCTCCGTCGCCAAGGCGCCGGGCATGACCGCGCAGGACACGGTCTGCGCCGTCTCCACGCTCTCCTTCGACATCGCCCTCTTCGAGCTCGTGCTGCCGCTCACCGTCGGCGCGCACATCCTCCTCGCCGACCGCGACACCGTCCGCGACGGCAACGCTCTCGCGCGCCTCGTCGCCGAGAACGACGTCACGATCCTCCAGGCCACACCCGCGACGTGGCGCATGCTCCTCGACATCGGCTGGACCGGGAAGCCGGGCCTGAAGATCATCTCGACCGGCGAAGCGCTCCCCCGCGAGCTCGCCGAGCGTCTGATCCCGTGCGGCCGCGAGCTGTGGAACCTCTACGGCCCGACGGAGACCACGGTCTATTCGGCCCTCGGCCGCATCGAGTCGGGCAGCGGCCCGATCCCGATCGGGCGTCCGGTCGCCAACACGCAGATTCACATCGTCGACCGCCACCTCCAGCTGCTCCCGCCGGGCGTCCCGGGCGAGCTCCTCATCGGCGGCGACGGCCTCGCCCGCGGCTACCTCGGTCGCCCCGACCTCACCGCCGAGAAGTTCGTCGCCGATCCGTTCTCCGAACGCCCGAACGCGCGGCTGTACCGCGCTGGCGATCTCGCCGCCTGGCGTCCGGACGGCCAGCTCGAAGTCCTCGGCCGCATCGATCACCAGGTGAAGCTCCGCGGCTTTCGCATCGAGCTCGGCGAGATCGAGGCGGTGCTCGCGCATCACGAAGACGTCGAACAGGCCGTCGTGCACTGCCGCGAAGACCGCCCCGGCGACAAGCGCCTCGTCGCGTACACGACGGGAACCGCGAACGCTGATGATTTGCGCACGCACCTCCGCAAGTCGCTCCCCGACTACATGATCCCCGCGGCGTTCGTCGCGCTGGAGAAGTTCCCGCTGACGCCGAACGGCAAGGTGAATCGCCACGCGCTCCCCGCGCCGGAAGCGTTCGCGAAGACGGTGGCCGAGGCGCCGCAGACGCCCGACGAACAGATGATTGCCATGTTGTGGGCCGATCTCCTCGGCCGCACTGACATCGGCCGCGACGACAACTTCTTCGACCTCGGCGGCCACTCGCTCCTCGCGATGCAGCTCCTCGCCCGGATCGAGAAATCGACCGGCATCGAAGTCCCGCTGCGGGTCCTCTTCGACGCGCCGACCGTCGCGACGCTCGCCGGGCACATCACCAACGCGCGCGCCGCGAGCCTCGAGACCGAGAACCTCGACGACCTCCTCAGCCAGCTCGAAGGCTTGTCGGATGAAGAGGCGCTGCTGCTCCGGAGCCAGCTGTCATGAGCGACGTCAACCAGCAACGCATCGCCGATCTCTCGCCGCAGAAACGCGCGCTCCTGCTGCAACAGCTGGCGAAGGAGAAGGCCGCGCGCGGACGCATCACGCGCCGCGAACGCCCCGATCCGCTGCCGACGTCGTTCGCCCAGCAGCGCCTCTGGCTCCTCGATCAGCTCGAGCCCGACTCCGCGAGCTACAACGTGCCGGCCGGCGCCTGGATGCGCGGCAAGCTCGATCTCGACATCCTCCGGCGCTGCCTCGAAACGCTCGTGCAGCGCCACGAGCCGCTGCGCACGACGGTGCCGGCGACGGACGGCCGTCCGCGGCAAGTCATCGCCGAACGAGGCAGCGTCGATCTGCCGCTGCTCCATGCTTCGTCGCGCGAGGAGGCACTCGCGATCGGGAACGCCGAAGCGCGCCGTCCTTTCGATCTGGTGAAGGGACCGCTGATGCGCACGGTCGTCGTGCGCCTGTCCGAAGAGGAGCACCTGCTCGTCTTCAACTTCCATCACATCGCCGTCGACGGCTGGTCGTTCTCCGTCCTCTACCGCGAGCTCGGCGCGTTGTACGAGGCGTATCAACAAGGGAAACCGTCGCCGCTCACGGAGCTGCCGATCCAGTACGCCGACTTCGCGCTCTGGCAGCGCGAGTGGCTGCAGGGCGACGTCCTCAAAGGGCAGCTCGACTACTGGACGGAGCGTCTCGCCGGCAACCTCCCGATCCTGGAGATCCCCGCCGATCGTCCACGTCCGGCGAAGCAGTCGTATCGCGGCGACGTCGTGCGCATCACCATTCCGCCCGAGCTGGTCGAGGCGGCGAAGCAGCGCAGCCGGGAGGAAGGCGTCACGCTGTTCATGACCTTTCTTGCAGCGCTGAAGACGCTTTTGTTCCGGACGACGGGCCAGACCGACGTCGTCGTCGGCTCAGGCATCGCCGGTCGCAACCGCGAGGAGCTCGAGCCACTCGTCGGCTACTTCGTCAACACGCTCGCGCTCCGCACCGAGCTCTCCGGCAACCCGACGTTCCGCGAGCTGCTCGACCGCATCAAGGAGACGACGCTCGGCGCGTACGGGCATCAGGACCTTCCCGTAGAGCGCCTCATCGAAGAGCTGCAAGTCGACCGTTCCCTCGGCCACTCGCCGCTCTTCCAGGTGATGGTGTTCTTCCAGAACATGCCTCACCAGCGTCTCGACCTGCCCGGCATCACGCTGACGCCGCTGCAGATGGACGAGATCAACTCCGCGACCGCGCGCACGGACCTCGCGTTGTTTGTGGAGCAAAACGACGACCGGCTCGACCTTCTCCTGGAATACAGCACCGACCTCTTCGAAGCGGAGACGGTACGCGCCTTCGGCGAGCATTTCGCCGTCCTTTTCCGCGGCGCGGTCGAGCATCCCGAGACGAAGATCGGCGAGCTGCCGCTGCTGACGGAAGCCGAGCGCCACACGCTGCTCGTGGACCGCGTGGCGAACGTCGTCGACACGCCGCCGACGACGCTCACGGCGCTCATCGAGGCGCAGGTCACACGCACGCCGGACGACGTTGCGCTCATCTTCCCCGATCGCAAACTCACTTACCGCGAGCTCGACGACGCCGCGAATGCGTTCGCCATCGAGCTGCGCGCGCACGGCGCGAAACCGGGCGAGTTGGTCGGCATCTACACCGACCGTGGACCGGAAATGATGACCGCGGTCCTCGGCATCCTGAAGTCCGGCGCCGCGTACCTCCCGCTCGATCCGACGTATCCCCGCGAACGCCTCGCGTTCATGCTCAGCGACACCGGCGTCCGCCTCGTCGTGACCCAGCAAGCCCTCCGCGACGAAGTGCCGGCGACGGATGTCGAGCTGCTCTTCGTGGACGAGTGTCATCCTGAGCGCAGCGAAGGATCCGTACCTTCGGGCGCAGCGCGAGATCGGTACGGATCCTTCGCCGTCTCCGCGGCTCAGGATGACACCGAGAATGGCCGCCGAGGCTTTGCCGACCAACGCACCGGCCCGGGGCCGGCCGACACCGCGTACGTCATCTTCACCTCCGGCTCCACCGGCAAGCCGAAAGGCGTGCAGATCCCGCATCGCGGCGCGGCGAACTTCCTTCTCGCGATGCTGAAGGAGCCGGGCCTTACCGCGGCCGACACCGTCTGCGCGATCACCACCCTTTCCTTCGACATCTCCGTGCTGGAGCTACTGCTGCCGCTCATCTGCGGCGCGAAGGCCGCGGTCAGCGATCGCGGCACGGCGAAGGACGGCAAACGCCTCGCGCAGTTCCTGAAGACCAGCGGCGCGACGGTCGCGCAGGGGACGCCCGCCACGTGGCGCATGCTCCTCGACGCCGGGTGGGAAGGCATCGACGGCCTGCGCATCCTCATCGGCGGCGAGCCGCTCCCGCGCGATCTCGCCGACCGCCTCCTCGAACGCTGCGCGGAGCTGTGGAACGTCTACGGCCCGACCGAAACCACGGTGTGGTCGGTGATCGACCGCGTGCTTCCGAACGAGCCGATCACGATCGGCAAGCCGATCCAGAACATGCGCATGTACGTCGCCGATCCGGCGACGCTGCAGCTCGTGCCGGACGGCGTTCCGGGCGAGCTCCTCATCGGCGGCATCGGCCTCGGCCACGGCTACATCAACCGCCCCGAGCTCACCGCCGACCGCTTCATCGCCGATCCCTTCAGCGATGTCGAAGGCTCTCGGCTCTATCGCAGCGGCGACATCGCGCGTTGGCGTCGCGACGGCCGCCTGGAGATCCTCGGCCGCGCCGACAACCAGGTCAAACTGCGCGGCTTCCGCATCGAGCTGGGCGAGATCGAAGGCGCGTTGCGCGAGCACGCGTCCGTGCGCCAGGCCGTGGTCATCCTTCGCGAAGACCGTCCCGGCGATAAACGCCTCGTCGCCTACGTCGTTCCGAACGACGCGGCGCCGACGACGGCCGAGCTGCGCGCGCATCTCCGCGCCGTCCTGCCCGACTACATGATCCCCTCGGCCTTCGTGACCCTGGCGAAGCTGCCGATCTCGCCGAACGGCAAAGTCGATCGTCGCGCGTTGCCCGTCCCCGATCTCCTCGACGTCCAGGAATCGGCGCCCGTCGCCCCGCGCACCGCCGAAGAAGAGCAGCTCGTCGAGATCTGGGCCGACGTCCTCGGCGTCCCCAACGTCGGCATCGAAGACGACTTCTTCTCCCTCGGCGGACACTCGCTGCTCGCCACGCAGCTCATCGCCCGCGTCAGCCGCACGTTCGGCGTCGACATGCCGCTGCGCCGTCTGTTCGAGGCGCCAACCGTCGCCGCGTTCGCGCCGCTCCTCGTCGCGGAGATGGAACAGACGCTCAGCGCGCTCAGCGAAGACGAGCTGCAGGCGCTGCTCGGGGGGCAGGCGTAGCCATGGCCGACGAATCTTTGGCCGCGCGCCTGGCGCGCATGACGCCCGAGGAACGGGCGGTTTTGCTTCGGCAGGCGAAGGCGGCTCGGGCCGCGATCGCGCGCCGGCCGGAAGGGCAGAACGACCTGCCGCTCTCGCCCGCGCAGCAGCGGATGTGGTTCCTCGAGCAGCTGCAGCCGGGCGCGTACCACTCGTACGACTACACCCGCTTGCGCGGACCCGTGGACGCCGATCGCATCGAGAACGCATACCGCGAGATCGTGCGCCGGCACGAGGCGCTGCGCACCGGTTTCGTCAGCATCGACGGGACGCCGCGGCAGATCATTCACGCCGATGCTCCGTTCACGCTGCAGCGCCTCGCGTTGACCGAAGAAGAGGCGCTCGACTTCGCCGACGCGGAGTCGTTGCGACCGTTCGATCTCACGCAGCCGCCGTTGCTGCGCGCGACGCTCATCGCGTTGCCGAACGGCGAGCATTTGCTCTTCGTCACGCTCCATCACATCGTCTCCGACGGCTGGTCCCTCGGCGTCCTCGATGCGGAGTTGCGCGCGCTGTATGCGGGCGAGTCTCTGCCCGCCCTGCCGGTGCAGTTCGGCGACGTCGTGCTCTGGCAGATCTCGCGACTGGGCGAGGGTCTCGACTGGTGGAAGACGACGCTCGCCGGCGTGCCCGACGTCCTCGACCTGCCTGCCGATCACGTACGGCCCGCGGTGCAGTCGTTCCGCGGCGCGCGCGTGACGCACATGATCGCGCCCGATTTTCTCGCGCAGCTGAACGAGCTCGCCCAACGAGAACGCGTGACGCTGTTCATGCTCCTCGTCGCCGCGTTCGAGACGCTGCTCGCGCGCCACACCGGCCAGACCGCGTTCGCCGTCGGAACGCCCGTCGCGAACCGTACCCGTCCCGAGACCGAGCCACTCGTCGGCCTCTTCATCAACACCGTCGCTCTGCGCGCCGACGTCAGCGGCGATCCCTCGTTCCGCGAGCTGCTGCAACGCGTGCGCGAGACCGCGCTCGAGGCGTTCGCGCATCAGGAAGTGCCGTTCGACCGCGTCGTCGACGCGCTCGCCCTCCCGCGCAACGCGAATCGCACGCCGCTCTACCAGACGATGATCGTGCTCGGGGCGGGGCAGGGGAACTACATCCCGCTCGCCGGCGGCGTGGAACGCACGCCGTACCAGACCCGCTCGACGCCCGCGCGCTTCGACCTCACGCTGTCGCTGTCGATCGACGACCTCGGCCTGACCTGCCTCTTCGACTACGCCGCCGACCTCTTCGAGCCGTCGACCGTCGAAGCATTCGGACGCCGCCTCGAAATGCTGCTCCGCGGCGCCGTCGCCGACGCGACGACGCCGATCTCGCGGCTGCCGTTGATGGACGACGCCGAACGCAGTGTCATCCTGAGACGGTCACGGCCCGCTGCGTCGATTGGCCAAGCCTTCACGCGGATTCACGTGGTCGCAAGCCTTGGCGAGAGAGATGACAGTGCGGCGAAGGAACGTGGGAACGGGCTTCAGCCCGTCCCGGAACCGGCTGAAGCCGGTCCCCCCATTGATGTCATCCTGAGCCGCGAAGACGGCGACCGGCCCCGCGCCGGTGCGTTGGTGGGGGGTGTCATCCTGAGCCGCGAAGACGGCGAAGGATCCGTACCTTCCCTGCCCAATACGACCCTCCACGCGCTCTTCCAAGCGCAGGCAAAACGCACCCCCGACCGCCCGGCCGTCAACGACGTCACCTACGCCGAATTGGACAAATGGTCCGACGAGATCGCCGCGACCATCGACGGCAACGTCGTCCCGTTTCTGGCCGACCGCACGCCCGCGTCGATCGCGAAAGTGCTCGGCATTTTGAAAGCGGGCGCCGCATACCTGCCGATCGATCCGGGCGCCCCGCAGGAACGCATCGACTGGCTCATCGACGACAGCAAGTCGCTGACCGGCGAGGACAACGCGTACCTCATCTACACCTCCGGCTCGACCGGCACGCCGAAAGGCGTCGTCGTGACGCATCGCGCGGCGGTGAACCTCGCGCTCGCATTCGCGGAGAGCCATGGCTTCGCCGGCCACCGCATCCTCATGATCCCGCCCCTCCACTTCGACGCCTCCGTCGGCGACGTCTTCCCCGCGCTCGCCACCGGCGCGACGCTCATCCTCCATCCGTCGCCGGCCGACCTCGACGCCCGCGCGCTCGCTCGCTTCTGCGAGGAGCAGCGCGTGACGGCGATCGACGCGCCGGCCGCGCTCTGGCGCCGTTGGGCCGCGGAGTGGCAGCCGATCCCGGCGCTCACGTTGATGATGGTCGGCGGCGAAGCTGTGCCGGTCGAAGAGGTGCGCCGCTTCGCCCGCCTCACTGGTAACCGCGTCCATTTCGTCAACCATTACGGCCCGACCGAAGCGACGGTGTGCGCGACGACGTACCACACGGTCGACGCGAGCGAGTGCACGACGACCGAGCTGCCGATCGGCAAACCGATCGCGAACGTCAGTGCGTACATCCTCGACGAGCACGGCGAGCTCGTTCCGGACGGCATCGCCGGCGAGCTCGCCATCGGCGGCGTCGGCGTCGCGCGCTATCACGGCCGCGAGGAGTTCCCGCTCAATCCGTTCGGCGAAGGCCGGCTCTATCGCACCGGCGATCTCGTCCGCCGTCTCGCATCGGGCGATCTCCTCTTCCTCGGCCGCGTCGACCGCCAGATCAAACTGCGCGGCTTCCGCATCGAGCCGGGTGAGATCGAAGCCGCGATCCTCGCGCATCCCGGCATGCGCGCGGCGCTCGTCATGAAACGCGACGAACGCCTCGTCGCGTACGTGGTGGGCGACGCCGAGCTGCAGCTGCACGATCGCCTGCCCGAGTACATGGTGCCGTCCGCGATCGTGCGCCTCGAAGCATTGCCACTGACGAGCAACGGCAAGGTCGACCTCAACGCCCTGCCCGCACCGCCGCGCGTCGCCGCCGAATCGCGCGCCCCGCGCAACGAGATGGAACGCGAGCTCGCCGCGCTCTGGTCCGACATCCTCGAGCTCGACAACCTCGGCATCGACGATGACTTCTTCGTTCACGGGGGCGACTCGCTGCGCACGATGCCGCTCATCCACAAAGTGCGCGAACGCTTCGGCGTCGACCTCCCACTCAGCTCCGTCTTCCGCGCCCCCACCGTGGCCCGCTTCGCCGCGCTCCTGACTGGCAGCGCCCCGACCGCCGACACGCTGGAGTCGAAAGTCACGCCAATCGATGTAGGGCCGGCTCTCCAGCCGGCCCATCGCGGCGAACCACGGAACATCTTGCTCACCGGCGCCACCGGCTTCCTCGGCGCCTACCTCCTCGCCGAGCTGCAACGGACGACGACCGCGACGATCTACGCACTCGTCCGCGCGGCGAACGAACGCGACGCGATGCGCCGCATCCGCGAGAACCTCGCGTCCTACGGCCTGCCGCTCGACGAGTCGCGCATCGTCTCGCTCCTCGGCGATCTCGCCGAGCCGAACCTCGGACTCGACGACACGCACGATCTCGCCGAGAAGATCGACCTCATCATTCACAACGGCGGCGCGGTGAACTTCGTCGTGCCCTACGAACGCCTCGCCGCCGCAAATGTCGAAGGCACGCGCACCGTCCTTCAGCTCGCGGCGACGAAGCGCCTCAAACCGGTGCATCTCGTCTCGACGCTCGGCGTGCAGTTCACGAAGCCGCGCATCGGCAGCGTGATCACGGAGGAGTCGCCGCTGCCGCCGGGACGCGACATCCTCGGGGGCTACAACGAGACGAAGTGGGTCGCGGACCGCATCGCCCAGCTCGCGCGCGAGAGCGGCCTGCCGGTGTCGATCCATCGCCCGGCGCGCATCACCGGCGACTCGCAAACCGGCGCGCTCAATCCGTCCGACCTCTTCTACAGCTGGATCCAGGGCTGCGTGCAACTGGGCAGCTTCCCGGACGACGCGCCGCTCCTGAACATGGCGCCGGTCGATCACATCGCGCGCTCGATCGTCGCGCTCGCCTTGCACGACGACCAGCCGGCCGACTTTCACTACTTCAACAACCGCATGCTCCCGCTGACGGAGCTCGTCGCCGCGCTGCGCAAACGCGGCTTCGACGTCGGCATCGCGCCGTACAAGTCGTGGATCGAGCAGCTCCGCCACGCGCCGGAGAACCCGCTCGCGAAGTTCCTCGCGCTGATGGAAGAGCCGGAAGAAGGCGAGCCGATCTTCGACTGCACACGCACCGAAACGCGTCTCGCGCGGCTCGGTATCGTCTGCCCGGCCGCCGACGAATCGCTCATCAACCGCTATCTCGATCGGCTCCTGCCGGAGCCCGCCGTCGCCCTGGAAGGAGGCGCATGACCCGCCGCCGCGCATTTCTCTGGATCTGGATCGGCCAGCTGATCTCCGTGATCGGCACGCGCCTATCGACGTTCGCCGTCGGCATCTGGGTATTGCAGAAGACCGGATCGACGACGCAGTACGCGTTCATCTTCATCTGCATGGCCGTGCCGGCGCTGCTGCTCGCGCCGTTCGCCGGCGCGCTCGTCGACCGTTGGGATCGGCGCAAGGTGATGATCGCCGCCGACGCCCTCGCCGCCTTCACCGTCCTCGGCCTCGGCATCCTCCTCTCCCTCGGCGCGCTATCGATCTGGGAGATCTATCTCGCCGCCGGTTTGCAGGCGGTCGCCGTCGGCTTCCAGATGCCCGCGTACATGGCGAGTATCCCGCTGCTCGTGCCGAAGGAGCATCTCGCCCGCGCGAACGGAATGGTGCAGACGGCGTTCGCCGCGGCGCAGATCATCGGTCCCGCACTCGCCGGCGTGCTGGTGAGCACGATCTCGCTCTACGGCGTGCTGTTCGTCGACTTCGTGACGTTCGTCGCCAGCATCATCGCCCTCGCCCTCGTCGAGATTCCCCGCCCCGCAGGGGCCGAGCACGAGCAACCTGGCGCGTTGTGGACGGAAGCCGCGGAAGGCTGGCGGTTCGTCCGCGAACGCGCCGGCCTGCTCGGCCTCCTCGGCATCTTCGGTTTCACGAACTTCCTCTTCGGCATCGTCAGCATCCTCATCACGCCGATGGTCCTCGCGTTCGCAAACGCCGCTGCCCTCGGCATGCAGATGTCCATCGGCGGCTGCGGCCTCCTCCTCGGCGGCATCCTCATGAGCGCGTGGGGCGGTCCGAAGAAACGCATCCACGGCGTGCTCGCCTTCACCGCCTTCGCCGGCGTCATGCTCGCCGGCCACGGCCTCCGCGCGGACATCTGGTTCCTCTCCGCGATGGGCTTCCTCTTCTTCATCTCGCTGCCGGTGATGAATGCGTCGCAGGACGCGATCTGGCAGACCAAAGTGCCGCCTGCGCTGCAGGGCCGATGTTTCGCCATCCAGCGCGTGCTTTCCGAGGCTGCGATGCCGATCGGTTTCTGCATCGCCGGCCCGCTTGCGGACCGCGTTTTCGAGCCGCTGCTGATGCCCGGCGGCGCGCTGGCCGGCTCCGTCGGCCGCGTGATCGGCGTTGGCGCCGGCCGCGGCATCGCCTTGATTTTCATTGTCTCGGGACTGGCCATGGCCCTCGTCGGCCTCGCCGGCTACGCGTTGCGCGGACTGCGCAACGTCGAGACGGATCTCGCCGACGCGCCGGTCGAACCAGCGCCGGCGGTCGCTGCATGACTCCGGAGAACTCACGATGAGCGACGACCTTCACGAAAAAGCACTAGCCGCCGGTTGCCCGCACGCGGCACGCGCAGCCGGACTGTCCATCCAGTCGGAAGCGCCCCCGATGCCCGCATCTCCGCAACTCTTCACGTTCACGCAGGTCGAGAACCTGATGGCGGAAGAGCATCCGTTGCGAGTCACCGCGCAATGGATGCGCCGTTTCCTCGGCCGCCCGCACCGCGAGCTGGGACGCCCCGGCGCCGTCTGCCCGTTCGTCCCCGGCGCGATCATCCAGGACACCATCTGGCTCGCCGAATGCTCCCTCGGCCGCGGCGACCGCCAGGCCATCATCGAGATCATCGGCCTGTTCCGCGATCTCTTCCTCGAGCTCGAGCCGAAGAGCGGCGAGGACGCGAGCTGGAAGGCGATGGTGATCGTCTTCCCGAACGTCGCGACCGAAGACGCGTGGGTCATCGACGACGTGCAGGCGCAGCTGAAGGCGCGTTTCGTCGACGCCGGCCTGATGATCGGCGAGTTCCACGAGCGCAACGAGAGCCCCGGCCTGCGCAACGCGGACTTCCGCCCCCTGCGCAGCCCGATCCCGGCGCTCGCCATCCGCCACATGGTGGAAACGGACCTGCCGTTCCTGCAGCGGATGCTCTATCCGCCGCCGATCCGCGCGGAGTTCATTCGCTCCTATCTCCGACGCCTCGGCGCGCAGATCAGCCGCAACAACTTCGACGCCGCCCTCGACGCGCTCGTGACGGCCGAGATCGAGATCCGCACGCCCGAAGAGGTCGCGACCTAGCCATGGACCAGGGGAAGGATCACGTTGCCGTCATCGGCGGCGGTCTCGCCGGCTCGCTCTTCGCGCTGCGCCTCGCGCAACAGGGGCACCGCGTCGACGTCTACGAGCGCCGCCCCGACCCCCGCGCCCGCCGGGGCGCCGAAGGCCGCTCCATCAACCTCGGTCTCTCCAAACGCGGCATCGCCGCGCTGTCCGAAGTCGGCCTGCGCGACGAGGTGCTCTCGCTCGCCGTCCCGATGGAAGGCCGGGTGATCCACACGCTCGACGGCACCGCGCGCTTCCAGCCCTACGGGAAGAACCGCCAGGAAGTGCTGCACTCGATCGACCGCAACGAGCTGAACGACCTCCTCCTCGACCGCGCCGAAGCCCACCCCTCGGTCCAACTGCACTTCGAGCACCGCTGCGTCGGCGTCGATGCCGCGACGCGCTCGATCCAGATCGCCGACGCCACCGGCACCGTCACTCCCATCACCGCGGATTGGATCGTGGGCGCCGACGGCGCGTTCTCGAAGATCCGCGAGGAGATGCAACGCGGCCAACGGGCAAACTTCAGCAAGGAGTTCCTGGAGTGGGGCTACAAGGAGCTGAACCTCCCCGCCCGCCCCGACGGAACGTCGCAGCTGAAGCTGAACGCGCTGCACGTCTGGCCCCGCGGCCACTGCCTGATCGTGTCCCACGCGAACCGCAACGGCTCCCACACGCTGACGCTGTTCCTGCCGTTCGAAGGCCCCGACAGCTTCGCGACGCTGCCCGACCGCACCGCCATCTCGTCGTTCTTCACGCGCTACTTCCCCGACCTCGTGCCGCAACTGCCCGAGCTCCTCGCGCAGTGGGAACGCCACCCCGTCGGCTCGCTGGTGACCACCCGCACCGCCCCCTGGCACCTCAACGACTGGATCGTGCTGATCGGCGACTCTTGCCACGCCGTCTACCCGTTCTACGGCCAGGGGATGAACAGCGCGTTCGAGGACTGCTCCGCCCTGTCCGCCGCCCTCACGACCACCCACCCAACGTCGCGCCTCGACGCGTTCCGCTCCTACGAACGCTCCCGCCGCCCCCACACCGATACGCTCGCCGAGCTTTCGAAGGAAAACTTCGTGGAGCTCCGCCAACGCGTGCAGTCGCCCCTCTTCGTCCTGCGCAAGAGACTGGACGTGTGGCTGAACCGCCTCGCCCCCCGAACCTGGCTCCCCCTGTACACGATGATCGCCCACACAACGATGCCCTACGCCGACGCGCTCGCCCGCGCCCGCCGCCAGGACCGCTGGCTGCTGTCGGGTGTGGCGGTGGCGATGGTGGTGCTCGCGGGGGCGGTGGGGTGGGCGGTTTCGTAGTTCGGAGGGAGGGGGGGGGAAATTTCTGACGATGGCCCCTCTAACCTAAGAGCTAACTTCAGAGCAGATAACTCGGGATTATCGTGAACGTCCTGATCATCACCCTCACGGATGACCCCTTTGACCCGCCCGGTGAGAACCGCTATGGCGGCGCACAGCGGTTCATGTTCGATCTCGGACGGCATCTCGTTCGGGGCGGTCATTTCGTTCTGTTCGTCACGCGACAAAGCCGGCCCGGCAAGCCGTTACGGCAGACGTTCGGTTCGCGCTGTGAGATCAGGCGGTTCCCCATTGGTCCGAGTCACGAGCTCTCGCATCACGACCTCTGGAGCCATGCCGACGAGATCCAGACGCGCGTCTGCGAGATCGTTCAGTCGGCGAAGCCGTTCGACAGCGTTCTCAGTTTCAGCTGGCTTTCGGGGCTCGCGGCCATTGCATCCGGCCTCCGGCCGCACGTTCATCACATTCTTTCGCTGGGGCGAGTGCGGCGCACATTGAAGGAGTCCCCCCATGCATCGGACGAGGCACGCGACCGCGGCGAAGTCCATGTCTTCACGAAGGCGGATCGGCTGATCTGCGTGTGCCGCGACGAATTCCAGTCGCTCGTGACGCTCTATCCCGAAATCGACGCGGCGAAAAGCCGGATCGTGCCATATGCAACTGACGGAGATGTCTTCTACCGCAGACCGTGTGATGCTGACGATTACGTACGCCGGCAGGCTGAGGGACTCACGCAAAGGGATTGAGCTTTTCTTCGACGCTCTCGAATTCGTCTGGGCCGCCCGGCCGGACGCACCGGCGCGAGTCTGGATCATCGGAGGATCGCCTGCGGAAGTGCGATTTGCCGCGCGCTCCGCATTAGCACGTCCGCGCGTGGCGGAGCGCATGCGGAACGACGCCGTCACGTTCTGGGGACGCGTGGAGCATGAGTCTCTTCCGGAGTTCTACTCCCGATCTACGATCGTGATCGTCCCTTCGTTTCGCGAGCAGTTCGGGATGGTGGCCGTCGAGGCAATGATGTGCGGTAGCGCGGTGGTGGCAGCACGCGTCGGCGGGTTACAGGACGTCGTCGTGAGCGGGCACACCGGAATGCTGTTCGATTCCGGCAATCCCGCGGCACTCGCGGCGTGCATCCTCTCTTATGTGAATGCGCCGGAATTGTCTGCATGGCACGGCGCGAACGCCCGCCTATGGGCTCGCGAGAGATTCGACGCCGCACGTGTGCTGCCCCTGATGGAAGCATCACTGCAACCGTCGGCGCCTAGCGCTGCAGCCGTCGATGCCGCGCCTGCGGAAGAACTGTTCATGGAACAGTCGATTGCAGATCTCGCCAAGGCTGCGGAGCGTCTGTCTGGCCGCGCGGTGAGGCATTGCCAAAGCCTGACCTCGAGCCATTCGCTCAGCTTCCGCATCGATTTTGACAGCGGAACGGTATACGCGAAGCAGTATTCGAGGCGGCCGTCCTCGATCTACACGATCCACGGCGACCAAGCCGAGCCGCGACTGCTCGATCCGGCACTGTACAAGCTCAGTCTCATGTCGCGGCTGTCCGCGCTGCCGTACGTCCCCACCGTCGTGGGGCGGGATGATGCCGCTGGGTTGATCCTGCAGGAGTGGGCCGACGCCGCACCACCGCTGGCATTCGACGAGACCCGCCGCGCCCTCGGCGCCCTGCAACGAGAAATCGCGGAGACGGAACTTCTGTCAGCGGATGCGCTTGATGCTTTCGTCGATGCGACGGGCCGATTGCCGACGGATGCGGGTGCCGTGACAGGCGCGACTCTGCGCGGCTATGACGATCTCGCGGCGAAACTCCATGCTCCCGTCCATGACGGGATGCTCGCCTGCCGCCGCATGCACCCGCAAATCGAATTGTTCCGCATCGCCGAATTCTTTAAACGGAATCAGCCGCTGCTGCCGCCGCACTATGGCGTTCGAGCGCTGGCCGAGACTCACAGACTGCTCCAGTTGCGACCTTTCGTTGCGGCGCGGCCCGTGTTCGCGCATGGATCGCTCAAGGTGGAGCACATCCTCGGACCGCCGGAGCGCTATCTGTTGTGCGACTTCGATCAGACCGGCTATTACGCCGGTCCTCTCGACATGATGCATTGGCTGTGGGATTACGTGGAGCGTCAGGACGCAGCCCGCGATACGACGTTCGCCGGCGCACTGGCCGATGCAATTCCGGATGACGGCGAGCGTTATCTCGCGGCGTGCTGGCTTCTCGCGCTCATCCTCAACAAAGATCTCGTATTCGTGATGCGCGGAGAATGGACGCGGCTGGACGAGACGATGCGGTGGCTTTGGACGTTCGGAGACACCATCCGCGCCCTTGCTCTACTCGGTTAGAAGAAAGCGCGGGCCGACCGGCAGATCGACACAGTAGTTCCCCATCAGATCCGGCAATTGGCCGGCACGCTGCCGTTCGACGATCGCGGCGTAATCGCCCGTCTCCGGCGGCAAGGGCGGCGCGGGATCCTCTGTCCCGATGCCGCTGTTTCTGCGCAGGAGGAGATTGACGAGCGCGAGGATCTGCCGGCCATGCGGCGCCGGCGCGTCCGCTTCACCGCTCCGCAGCAGCAGATTCGCGGCCTGGCGGTCGCGTATGACACAGAGTCTCGTCTCTCCGCGCAGCTCGTGTACCGTGCCCATGTTACTCACCACGCGCCACAGACGCCTTCCAATGCGGTGGCGCAGCGCTGTCTTCTCGCCGTCCTGCAGCCAGACGAACGCCTGATCGTAGTCGCGGCGCATGATATGGTAGACCGACATATTGAGGGCGGCGCGCACGCTTTGATTGTCGAGCCGGAGCCGCTGAATGATTTCGATCGCATGGCGAGTCTTCTCCGCGCCGTTCTCCAGATCGCGTTCGAACAGATCGAGAAAACTCAGGCCGAGGAGAGCGTGGACGACGCGGATGTCGAGGTGGTGGCGGCGGGCGTGGGCGAGCTCTTTCTCCCACTGGACGCGCGTTTCCGTCCAATCGCGCTTGAGGAAGATCGCGCCTGCATTGTTCCGGATTTTGTTCAGAACGCTCCAATCGGCGCGGACGCAGGAGCGCATCGCAAGCCGAAGATGCTCGAAGGAACGCTCCTGCTCGCCTAGTGTTCGGTAGCAGATGGCCAGGCGAATGAAGTTCTCCGCACGCGCCCGACTGCGCTTCACGCCGGCACGCGCAAAACGCCGTTCGGCGAGCTGATGGAGCTCAAGTGCTTTCTCGACTTCGTCCCGTTCAAAGCGGACTCGGCCTTCGAGCGCGGCGAGATGCGCCTCCGCCTCATCCTCTCCGGCCCGCGCCGCGATCATATACGCCTCAGAGAGCGTGCTCGCGGACAGGCCGCTGCTGCCGCTCCCGATCGACGCGAGACAATCCAGGTTTTCGATGAGGAGACTCAGTACGCTTCGATCGACCTCGTGGGGTTGCATGTCCGGCACGCGTGCCGGTGTCGCGAACCGGATAGCGCTGTCGAGCGCGAATCCATATTCCGCAGTCGGGTCGGGAACCGACAGCCGCGCCATGTCCGGATCGAGCGTCTGAATCGCGAGTTGATTGATCTCGACGACGTCGTCGAGACGATGGCTGCGTTTCGCTTCGCGTGCGGCTTTTCGGGCGTGTTCGAGTGCGTCAGCGGCGTGCCCGGCCTGATAAGCGATGCGTGCCAGCGTTCCTTCGGGCGCGTCGTGCTTCAGTTGCTCATAAAGCGCGCCGCTGACGCGCTGCCGTTGTCGCGGCGTTGCAATCCGCAGGACGGCGTCACGAATGAGGTCATGATCGAACTCGATCCAGTTCCGCCGGTCTGTCGATCCGGCGGCCACGCTCCACCGACCGCACGTCTCGATGGCCTCATCGAGCGCGTAGTCATCCGGAATGCCGAGTGCGTGGGCGATGACGGGACTCAAGAATGCTCGGCCGTACGCGGCGCCCGCAAGCAGAAACCGCCGCAGCCATTCGGGCTGATTTCCAAAGAGAATCTGCAGACGCTCCTGCGTGGCCTGCTGGAGTTTCGGCGAGGCGCAGATATTCGTGAGCCGCGGAGGGTCCACCACCGACAGCACTGGTGATACATCGCTGCGGACTTCCAGCACGTTTTCCAGCAGCAGATACAGGAGCGCCTCGCGAAGTGCGTAGGGCGAACTGCCGGCCGCTGTAATGATCGGCTCGATGTGGTACGTCTCCAGCCCTTCCACAACGGCAGACAGGAACCGCTCGGCTGCCCCCCGAGTGGGCTGATCGAGGGTCAAAAGCGTCGCGGTGTCGGATTTCGCGAGTTTCCCCAGAAGCGACAGCCACTCGGTGCGGAGCTCGGACGTATCGCTGGCATACGGCCGCGTGCAGAAGAGGAACAGGATCCGTCCGCGTCCGCTGTCTCTCACCGCGGACGCCAATTGCCACAGGAGGCTCAGGAGCGATGGCGCTGCTTTATGCAGATCTTCGACGATGAGGACCTGTGGCAGGACTGAGGAGCGCTGGCCGAGGAGCAACGACAGGAGTTCTGCGCGATGGCGTGGGGCTAATCGCGATTCGCGATCATTCGCTCCACAGAGATCCTCCACGACGTCGTGGGCGGCATCCGCGCCAATGCCGACGGCGTCACACCAGTGGCGGATCGAATCGCGCAACTCCGCATCGAGAATTGCCGATGGCAGGGGCAGAAGATCCTGCACCACCTGTCGGAAGAAGGACCGGTCTTCACGCACGGTCTCGCAATCGACGTAAATCTCCTCGACGCGCTCGGACGCGAGCTTGCGACGCAATTTTCCCAGCAGATGCGACTTGCCCGCACCCGGCGGCGCGACGAACAACGTCGTACGCGATGCCGGGTCTTTGCGCCAGATAGCGGTCTCGCGGAGCAGCGCTGCGAATGCTTCCTGCTGCGTCGGCAGTGCTATGTCGGGGAGGGAGAGGTATTCGAGCTCGAATTGATTGAGGAAGGTCGTGTCGACCGCGACTTCCGCAGCGGATTCGACGACGACCTGAAAGTCGGAGGCCGACCACGTACGTCCGGGACGCGGCCAGATGTTGTAGACGGCCGTGACGACGTCGCCGGACGCGAACACGCTCTCGTCGGTCGAACTGTGGGTATGGGGATGACAATCGGATGTACTGAGCTGCTCCGACTGCACGTACAGACGCGCCAGAAACGGCTCCTGATTCCGTGGAACCGTCAATTCGACATTGAGGTACAGCGGCCGGCCTTGGCGCGCAATGACGCGATGCGGCGCCACCTTCGAACGGATATCGAACGGCGACAGACTGAACCAGCACATGGCGGATACGAGTCTGACCGGCGTTTCGACGTCGGCAGCCGATTCCGCAGGGACAGGAGC
>JAFAVZ010000190.1 GCA_019242175.1 Acidobacteriota bacterium | reverse complement strand
GCCGCTTCGGGTGTCTGTTTGCCGGCTGTTGCTACGGCAAACCGACGACGAAGCCGTGGGGCATTACGTTCACGGATCCGTACGCCGCGTCGTACGTCGGTACCCCGCTGGGCATCCCGCTGCACCCGACGCAGCTCTACGAAGCCGGCGCCGAGTTCCTGATCCTGATGTTCCTGCTCGCGACCGAGAAGCGTGGCCGCAAGTTCGCCGGCCGCACGTTCTGGCTGTACATGCTCCTCTACGCGATCTCGCGCTACATCATCGAGATCTATCGCGGCGACGAGCGCGGCGCCGTCGGGCCGTTCTCGACGTCGCAGTTCATCTCGCTCATCCTCGCGCCCCTGGCCATCGGCATGCTGGTCTACCTCGCACGGCACTTCACCGGGCCCGTGCACGAGGGCGCGCGCAGCCAGCGCGCGGCGTGAGCACGACCTTCGAGGTGCCCGACGACAGCGCGGGCGCCCGCCTCGACGTCTTTCTCACGTCTGTCCTCGGCGGACACTCGCGCTCCAACATCCAGAAGCTGATCAAGGACGGCCACGTCCAGGTGGACGGCCGCGCGGCCAAGGCCAATCAGTCGATGAAGACGGGACAGACGGTCGCCGTCGATCTGCCGGAGCCGGTCGATCCGGTGCCGCAGGCGGAGGCGCTGCCGCTGCCGATCGTCTACCAGGACAAGGACCTCATCGTCATCGACAAGCCGGCCGGGATGGTCGTGCATCCGGCGGCGGGACACGCGAGCGGCACGCTCGTGAACGCGCTGCTCCACCACGTCGACGACCTGAGCGGCATCGGCGGCGAGAAGCGGCCCGGCATCGTGCACCGGCTGGATCGCGGGACGTCGGGGCTGATGGTCGTCGCGAAGAACGACGCCGCGCACGAAGAGCTGTCGCGGCAGTTTCACGACCGCGAGGTCGAGAAGGAATACATCGCGCTGGTGTGGGGAGAAGTCCAGGCGGGACGCCGCATCGACGCGCCGATCGGCCGCGATCCGAACAACCGCAAGAAGATGTCCGCGAAGGCGCGGCGCAGCCGCGAGGCCGTCACGCGCATCGTCAAGGCGCAGAAGTTCGGCGTCGTGCTGACGCTCGCGAACATCGCGATCCACACCGGACGCACGCATCAGATCCGCGTCCACCTGAGCGAGATCGGCCATCCCATCGTCGGCGATCCCCTCTACGGCGGCGTCCACCGGCGCGTGCCCGGCGATCTTCGGGCGGTGACGCACCTGCAGCGCCCGTTCCTGCACGCCGCCCGCCTCGCGTTCACGCATCCGACCGAGAACCGCCGCATGGAATTCGAGAGCCCGCTGCCCGCCGACCTGCAGCAGGTGCTCGACGAGCTGACGGAGCAGATTCATGGCGATCGTATGTTCGACCCGCGTGTTCGCGGTTGACGTCGAGCAGGTTCCACTTCCCGACGGCCGCACGCACGAAATCGCAACCATCCGCCACGCGCCCTGCGTGGTGCTGATTCCCGTCCTCGACGACGGCCGCATCGTCCTGATCCGGCAGTACCGGCACAGCGTGAAGCGCATCCTGTGGGAATTCCCGGCGGGCAGCATCGATCCCGGCGAGGCGCCGGAAGCGGCGGCGTTCCGTGAGTGCGAGGAGGAAACGAAGCTCGCGCCGAGCCGCGTCGAGCGGCTGGCGTCGATGTTCCCGGCTCCGGGTTACTGCGATGAGGAGATGATCTATTTCAAGGTGACCGGGCTGCACGCGCCCGCGCCGGACTCGACGCACGCGCCGGACGACGACGAGGACATCAGCGTGCATCCGACGACGATCGCCGAGGCCAGAGCGATGCTGGCCCGCGGCGACATCGTCGACTTGAAGACGGCTTACGCTCTCGCGCTGCTCTGATGGTGGCCGGCCGATTTCCGCTCTTTCTTATGGAGCGGGCGATCGGACGAGACCGGCTGCAGCGCCAGCGCGAGCACTTCGTCGATGGTCGAGACGAGGTGAATCGTCAGGTCCTTCCGCAGCTCCGGCGTCAGGTCCTCGTTCACGTTCTTCTCGTTCTGCTTCGGCAGGATCACTTCGTGGATGCCGACGCGCCGCGCCGCCAGCACCTTTTCCTTCACGCCGCCGATCGGGAGCACGCGTCCTGACAGCGTGATCTCGCCGGTCATGGCGAGGTCGCCGCGGACCGGACGGCCCGTGAGGATGGACGCCATCGCCGTCGCCATCGTGACGCCGGCGGAGGGGCCGTCCTTCGGGATCGCGCCCGAGGGCACGTGCACGTGCATCTCGGCGTTCTTGAAGAAGTCCGGATCGATGCTGTACGCCTTGGCGTGCATGCGCAGCCACGACAGCGCTGCCCGCGCCGACTCCTTCATGACGTCGCCGAGCTGGCCCGTCAGCGTCAGCGAGCCGGTGCCCGCCATGCGCGACGCTTCGATGAAGAGGACTTCGCCGCCCGTCGGCGTCCACGCGAGGCCGATCGCCACGCCCGGGTCCTTCGTGCGCTCCTCCATCTCCTCGTCCATGAACTTCGGCGCGCCGAGCATCTCGACGACGAGGTCCGGCGTGATCTCCATCAGGCCGACGCCTTCCGGCGGCGCTTCCGCCCGGCGCCGCGCGACCTTCCGGCACAGCGAGCCGATCTCGCGCTCCAGGTTTCTGACGCCCGCTTCCCGCGTGTAGCCGCGGATGACGGCGCGGAGCGCCTCCGGCGTGAACCGGATCTGCTCGTGCGTCAGGCCGTGGTTCTTGATCTGCTTGCCGACGAGATGGTCGGTCGCGATCTTCAGCTTCTCGTCTTCCGTGTAGCCGCCGATCTCGAGCACTTCCATGCGATCGCGCAGCGGCGGCGGAATCGGATCGAGCACGTTCGCGGTCGTGATGAAGAGCACTTCGCTCAGATCGAACGGCACGTCGAGGTAGTGGTCCCGGAAGGTGTTGTTCTGCTCCGGATCGAGCACCTCGAGGAGGGCCGACGACGGATCGCCGCGGAAGTCCGAGCCGAGCTTGTCGATCTCGTCGAGGATGAACACCGGGTTCTTCGAGTCCGCGCGGCGCAGGCCCTGGATGATCTGGCCCGGCAGCGCGCCGATGTACGTCCGCCGGTGGCCGCGGATTTCCGCTTCGTCGCGCATGCCGCCGAGCGACACGCGGACGAACTTGCGGCCGAGCGAGGTCGCGATGGACTTCGCGAGCGACGTCTTGCCGACTCCCGGAGGTCCGGCGAAGCAGAGGATCGGCCCTTTCACGTCGGGATTGAGCTTGCGGACGGCGAGGTATTCGAGGATGCGGTCCTTCGCCTTTTCGAGTCCCGAGTGATCGGCGTCGAGGATGGTCTTCGTCTTCGGCAGATCGATCGTCTCGTCGGCGCGCTTGTTCCACGGCAGCGCCACGAGCCAGTCGAGATAGGTGCGCGAGACGGTGTACTCCGCCGCCGCGACCGGCATCTTCGACAGGCGATCCAGCTCGCGCAGCGCCTCTTTCTTGACGGCCTCGGGCATGCCGGCGGCTTCGATCTTCTCGGCCAGCTCCTCGATTTCTTTCGTCTGGTCGTCGCCTTCGCCGAGCTCCTTCTGAATCGCCTTGAGCTGCTCGCGGAGGAAGTAGTCGCGCTGGTTCTTGCCGACCTCGGACTGCACCTGCGACTGGATCTTGCTGCCGAGCTCGAGGACTTCGAGCTCCTTGATCAGGATCCGGTTCAGGTGATCCATGCGCGCCCGGATGTCGAGCGTCTCGAGCACGTCCTGCTTGACCGCCGTGCTGATCGTCGACAGCGACGACGCGATGAAGTCGGCGAGCCGGCCGGGTTCGGAGATGTTGGTGGCGAGCGTCTGCAGATCGTCGGACAGGAGCGGAGACAGCGAGACCACCTGCTGGAAGTTGGTCTTGATGTTCCGCGCGAGCGCGTCGATCTCGAGCGCGTCGGCTTCGGTGGTGCCCTCGACGGCCGCGGTCACCTTCGCGCGCAGATACGGGTGCGACGAGACGATCTCGTCGAGCGTGACGCGCTGCAGGCCCTGGACGATGAGGCGGAGGCTGCCGTCGGGCAGCTTGAACATCTTGTGGATGTGCGTGGCCGTGCCGACCGGGTAGAGATCGGCCTGCGTGGGCTCTTCGACCGCGGCGTCGCGCTGCGTGAACACCGCGATGAGCTTGCCGTTCGTAATCGCGTCGTCGATGAGGCGGACGGAGCTTTCGCGCGCGACGGCGAGCGGCATGAACGAATTGGGAAAGAGGACGGTGTCCCGCAGCGGGAGGACCGGCAGCTCGGGGGGAATCGTGAGCGGCCGATCGCCGGAGGACAGATCCTCGGGCTTCAGGTTCTCCAGGGTGTCGCTCATGGCGACCTCACTTTATTGAAAATCGTCTTGCTGTGGGGGAAAAAGCCGGTGGGAGGAGGGTGAAACGGGCTCCGCCACCGGCGGAGCCCAGAACAGGACGCCGTGTTTGTTAGATATCGAAGAAGAGCGATGTCGCTCCGCGGCGGGCGTGCAGCTGACGCTGCCGCGTCTCGACCGCTTCCTTCGCCTCTTCGCATTCCTTACAGCGGACCGCGAAGGGCAGCGCCCG
>JAFAVZ010000125.1 GCA_019242175.1 Acidobacteriota bacterium | reverse complement strand
TGAAGCGGTCGATCTCTTTCTGGATCAGCGCCTTCACCTTGTCGTCGGCGATCAGCTCCTCGTAGTTCGAGAACTTCACGCCCATCGCCGCCGCGTCGCGCTCCAGTTTCTCGAAGTTCGGCACGAGGAGGGCGACGAGGAACTTGCGGCGGTCGCCGATGAGCACCGGCGTGCCGATGTACGGAGAGCTCTTGAGCAGCGCCTCGAGCGGCTGCGGCGCGATGTTCTTGCCGTACGCGTTGATGATGATGTCTTTCTTGCGGTCGGTGATCTTGAGGAAGCCGTCCTTGTCGATCTCGCCGATGTCGCCGGTGTGGAACCAGCGGTCGGAATCGATGGCCTGCTTCGTCGCCTCGTCGTTGTTCCAGTAGCCCTTCATGATGTGGGGGCCGCGGGAGAGGATCTCGCCGTCCGGCGCGATCTTCACCTCGACACCCGGAATCAACGCGCCGACGGAGCCGAGACGGCGTTTGTCCGGACGGTTCACGGCGATGACCGGCGACGTCTCGGTGAGTCCGTAGCCCTCGAGGATCTGCAGGCCGGCGCCGATGAAGAACGCCGCGAGCTCCGCGGAGAGCGGCGCGCCGCCGGAGAGGACGAAGCGCACCCTGCCGCCGAGACGGCCGAGGATGGTTTTGAAGACGAGCTTGTCGGCGATCGTCGACTTGATCTTCAGGCCGAAGGGCAACGGCTTGTTGTCGATGACGAACGGCAGGCGCTGCTCCGCGACACCGAGCGCCCACTTGAAGATTTTCTGCTTGCCGCCCGGCGCGGCCGCGACGTTGTCGAGGATGCGCGCGCGCATCTTCTCGAAGAGGCGGGGCACCGCGGCGAAGAGCTCCGGCTTCACTTCCTGGAGGTTGTCGCCGACCTTCTGCACGCTCTCCGCGTAGGCGATGGTGCAGCCGAGGTAGAGGTAGGAGTAGTCGGCGGTGCGCTCCAGGATGTGGGAGAGCGGGAGGATGGACATCGCGACGGAGCCGCGCTCGATCGGCAGCACGGAGGTCGTCGCCAGGACGTTGCTCGTGATGTTGCCGTGGGTGAGCATCGCGCCCTTGGGATTCCCGGTTGTGCCGGAGGTGTAGACGAGCGTGGCGAGATCGTTCGGCGTGCGCGACTTGCGCAGTTCGTCGAACCGCGAACGGCCGTGCTTCGCCTCGTCGTCTTTGCCGCTGTCGACGATCTGCTGGAACGTGAGCGCGCCGGCCGGCATGTTCGCCGGCGGATCGCAGACGATCACGTGATGGATCGACGGGCAGTGATCCTTGATCTCCATCACCTTCTGCAGCTGCTCGGCAGTGGAGCAGATGACGGCGACGGAGCCCGAGTCGTTGAGGATGTACTCGATCTGCCACCCGAGAAGCGTCGGGTAGACGGGAACGGAGACGCCGCCCGCGCAGAGGATGGCGAAGTCCGCCATCGTCCACTCCGGCCGGTTCTCGCTGAGGATGGCGACGCGGTCGCCGATCTTCATCCCGAGACAACGAAGACCGTTGGAGAACCAACGGACCGTGTCTCGGAGCTCGGGGACCGAGACGTCGACCCAGCGGTCCCCTTTTTTGACCTTCATCGCCGCCGGCCGGTCGATCTCCGACGTCACGGCATAGATGTCGTTGAGAGTCTTGATCTCCATCGAACCCCCTGCAAAGCGTCCAGGCTGAGGACGCATCTTAGCGCAGAGGAGTTCGGTCGCTCACGAACTCGCCACCGAACGTAGGGCCGGCTCTCCAGCCGGCCCGATGAAGTACGGTCGCGGCGGGCGTCGCCCGCCGCATCATTCTCGACTGCGGCCGGCTGGAGAGCCGGCCCTACATTACGGCTTCCCGTGGCCGGCGCTACGCCACCTTGAGCCAGCGCCACAGCTCGGGCAGCGTCGGGCGCTTCCCGTACGAGAGGATGCCGACGCGGAAGATCTTCGCCGTCGCCCAGAAGAACACGCTGATCGTCACGATCGACACGGCGATCGAGAGCGCCACGTGCCAGAAAGGCGGCTCGGACACGATCGTCCGCACGAACATCGTCAGCGGGCCGAACACGGGGCTGAGCGAGAAGCCGACCGCGAGTCCGGACTCGGGCGCGGTGATGATCGGGAACATGAGGAACCACGGGATCATCATCAGCATCGAGATCGGCGCGATGAGCTGCTGCGCCTCCTTCTCCGAGTTGCACACCGCGCCGGCGATGGCGTACACGCAAACGTAAGTCAGGTACGCGAGCAGGAAGAAGATCACGAAGAACACGAACGTCGAAGCGTGCAGCATGCTCGCGATGTTCACCCCGCCCATCACCCCCGCCGCGCCGACGACATACGCCGCGAGGATCGAGAGCATGAGGATCCATGCGCCGACCTGCGTCAGGCCGACCAGCGCCACGCCGAGGATCTTGCCGACGAGGAGTTGCATCGGTGTCATCGAGGAGATGAGCACCTCGATCACGCGGTCGGTCTTCTCCTGAATGATGCCGCGCATGATCTCGACGCCGTAGATGAACGACGGCAGGATGAGCAGCGCGCCGAAGACGAACGCGAAAATCACGTTCATCTCGCCGCCCTTCTTCTGTTCGCCCGATTTCGTGAGCTGAACGGAGCTCACTTTCACC
>JAFAVZ010000098.1 GCA_019242175.1 Acidobacteriota bacterium | reverse complement strand
CGATGGCGGCGAGCTTTACACCACCGCCTCGCCGTGCTGGAACTGCTTCAAGCTGATTGCGAACTCCGGCATCCGCCGCATCTACTACGGCGAGTTTTACCGCGACGAGCGTTCGCGCGAAGTCGCCCGCCAGATCGGCCTCGACCTCATCGACCTCGGCAGCATCGCCGCTGCGGCAGCGACTTCCGCGCCGGCATCGGCCTGAGGAGACCCTCGTGCTCGTCCTCGCCGCCGACTCTTCGCTCCCGCTCCTCTCCGTCGCCCTCCTCTCCGACCGCACGCTCCTCGGCGCCGTCGCGCTGGAGGGGAAAGGCTCGCGCAACGAGAAGCTCCTGCCGGCGATCGACTGGCTGCTCGCGGAGAGCGGCAAGCAGAAGAAAGACGTCGACCTCTTCGCGACGACGCGCGGCCCCGGTTCGTTCACCGGCGTCCGCATCTGCCTGGCCACCATTCAGGGCCTCGCACTCGCCCTCGGCAAACCCGTCGTCGCCATGTCCACGCACGAAGCGATCGCCCTCGGCGAAGGCGTTTCCTCGGACGAAGCGGCGGACAATCTCGCGCGGATCGCCGTGTACGACGACGCCGGGCGCGGCGAGCTCTATCTCTCCGTCTTCGAAGGTCATCGCGAGGTGATCGCGCCGCGGCTGGCGACGGAGCAGCAGCGCGAGGAGCTGACGCGCGGCGCCGCGCTCGTGCTTCCCGTCTCGGAGTTCGTGCAGCATGCAAACGTTGCCGTCGGCTGCGCGCGACGCGCGGTGGAGATTGCGACCCGCGGCGGTGTCGAACCGTACAGTGACGTCACGCCGATCTACGTCCGACTCGCCGAGGCGGAGGCGCGGATGCAACAGAAGACGAATGGTTGAGGGGGTGACCATCGAGGTCGCGATGGCCGCGGACATCACGGCCGTGCATCGCCTCGAGGAAGCCGCGTTCCCCCAACCCTGGCGCCGGGAGTTCTTCGAGGGCGAGCTGCATGCGAGCGGCCGCTACAACGTGGTGGCGAAACGCGCCGGCCGCGTGATCGGCTACCTCTTCGCGATGTGGTTCTTCGACGAGATGCACGTGAACAAGATCGCCGTGGAGGAGCCCGAGCGACGCAAAGGCATCGCCGACGCGCTGATGGATGGCTGCGTACGCTTCGCCCGCGAGCACGACATCAAGTCGATCTCACTCGAAGTCCGCCGCTCGAACCACGGCGCGCAAGGCTTCTACGAACAACTGCAGTTCGTGCCGTCCTACATCCGGCCGCGGTACTACCCGGATGGAGAAGCGGCAGTGGTGATGACGAAGGCGCTGGGATGACGACGATGTTCCGCCCCGTCGGCCCCGCGGAGCTCGCGCTGCTCGAGGCGAACGGCTTCACGCGCTGGCCACCCCGACTCCCCGAGCAACCGATCTTCTATCCGGTGACGAACTACGAGTACGCCGCCGAGATCGCGTCGAAGTGGAACGTGGCCGAGCATGGATTCGGCGCGGTGACGCGGTTCGAAGTACGCGACGACTTCATGCGCCGCTTCGAGGTGCACCAGGTCGGGACACTGCATCACACGGAATGGTGGATTCCGGCGGAACTGCTCGAGGAGTTGAACGACAACCTCGTGGGGCGGATCGAAGTAGTCGCAACTTTTCCGGCAAGAACGTAGGGCCGGCTCTCCAGCCGGCCCCATGAAAGACGTCGCGGCGGGCTCGCCCGCCGCATCATTTTCTACTGCGGCCGGCTGGAGAGCCGGCCCTACGTTTACGTTCGTTCGTGGATCGTCGCCTTGTAAAAACGCCATCTCCGCTGCGCGTCTGATGCGCCGTCCACGACCGAGCGGCGCAGCGTGTACGTTCCTTCGAAACGCTGCGTCTTGCCGTCGTCGGTCGTCGCGGTGATGGTCACCGGGATGTCGATGTAGCGCGAGCCGGCGGCGCCTTCGATGCGTGACGGTTGGCCGGGCGTCACGCTCACGGTGCGCGTGTGCGCGAAGCCGGCGGCGAACGTCTCGGGCGTCTGGTTGGGTGGGCCGGGCTCGCCCCACATCGCATAGGCCGTGGCGTAGTCGTGGGACGAAATGGCGCGGTAGTAATCGCGTACGACGCCGAGGGCGGCGGTGGTGTCGTCGTCGGCGGGCGCAGAAGCGGGAGGCGCTTCTGTTGACGGCGCCGGCGCGGTTGACCCGGCCGCGGCGGGCGCTGTTGCAGTTGCCGGTTCCGGCGAAGAGACCGGCGCGGGGGTCCGATCAGTTTTCATCAGCGGAGCCTCGCGTTGGCAGGCGAGCATCATCGCGAGAATCGATGCGAAGAAAAACGTGCGCACGGGAAGCGTGCCGTTGCAGGAACCGAACCTCTACCGCGCCACCCAACGCACCCGGAACCGCGACGGCGGCCGCATCTGCTCCGTCAGCGCCGAAGCCACCTCGGATGCCGAGATCACAGCAGTCGACTTCCTGTCCTGGCGAGCGAGTGCGGCGAAGTCGGGCTCCTGTTGGCCGAGTTTGTCGGCGCGCATCAGCATGGCGAAGAAGTCGGGGGAGACCCAGCGGCCTTCGAGGCCGGCCACGGCCTCGAGCAGGGCGGGGCGGGGGATGTCGACGCGTTGCGCGTCGTGCTTCGTGAAACCTTCCATGGCGAGGATCTCGCCGGGCGTGTGCACGGCGATCTCCGCCGGGAAGGGATTCAGCACCAGATCGGCCTCCTCGGCGAACGTGTACGCGGAGTCGTCGGTGCTCTCGTCCACCAGCTTCTCGATGGCGCGACGCACGCCGACGATCAGCGTGCGTTCCTCTTCGTTCGCGGCGAGGATCTGATCGTCCTGATCGACGGTGATCTGGCGATACACGTTCTCGGCGCGGCCGGGGTGCGCATCGAGATAGGAGTACAGGCGATGCATCGCCTCGAAGTAGCGCGCGACGGACGTCGACAGTTGCGCGAGCTCCGCATTGAAGTGCTCGCGTTGTTGGCGCGTGGCGCGCGAGCTCGCGCCGGCGTAGATCGACAGCTCGGACCAGCCTTCGCCGCGCGTCACCTGGAGCGTCATCGGGAAATCGGAGAAGAAGCGCGGCAACGCGTCGATGGGGATCGTGCCGGAGTGCTCGCAGCGCGAGAGCGCGCCGCCGCGTTTCTCCATCGTCAGCCGCTCGGTCTCGGGATTGACGCTCGTGAAGCGGTCCGTCCAGTCGTCGCGGCCGGCGAGGATCGCCTCCTGCGCGGTGCGGATGCGCGCGGCCACGGCGTCGTTGCGCGGCTTGCCGGAATCGATGCTCGTCGAGGCCGAGACGCGCACGAAGTCCGGATCGCTCGTCTCGAAGTCGATCGTCACCTGGTCGTTCACCGTCGGCCCGCACGACGCGAACGCGACGACGAGCGGGAGCGCGAAGAGACTGCGGCGCATCACTCCTCCTTGATGGCGGCGATCGGATCGAGGCGAGAGGCGGTGCGCGCCGGATACCACGTCGCGAGCACGGTGAGCGCGACGGCCACGACGTTCACGCCCAGGACATCCGACGGATCGATGGAGAAGGGGAGGTAGGGGATGAAGTAGAGATCGCGGGGCAGCGGCACGAGCTGGAAGCGGTTCGCGGCCCAGGCCAGGCCGAGGCCGAAGAGGTTGCCCAGGAGGGTGCCGGAGAGGCCGATGAAGAGGCCGACCTGGAGGAAGATCGAGAGCACGGTGCGCTGCGTGGCGCCGAGCGTGCGCAACACGCCGACCGCGGGGCGCTTCTCCATGATCAGCATCGACATCGACGAGATGAGGTTCAGCGCCGCGACGAAGATGATCAGCGAGATCGTGGCGAACATCACGAACTTTTCCAGACGCAACGCAAGGAAGAGCGGGCGGTTGATCTCCTTCCACGTCTTCACCTGCACCTTCGGGAACTTCTCCGCGAGCTTCGTCTGCGTCGGCTCTGCGAGCTCCGTCGGACCGTACATCTCGATCGACGTCGGGCCCGCGAGTCCGAACAGGCTCTGCGCTTCGGCGATGGCGAGGTAGCCGTCGCCCGCGCGTTCTTCGTTCGCCGGCGGTGGGAGGAGGCGGGTGATGCGGTACTTCCGCCAGACTGGCGCGGGGCCGAACGGCGTGAGGCGCGTGCGCGGCACGACCACCGTCACGAGATCGCCGACGTTGAGGCTGAGGCTCGCCGCGAAGTTGCGGGTGAGGAAGATCGTCGGCTCGCCTTCCATCGGCGTCCAGGTGCGCGCCGTGGCGTCCGACGCCGGCTCGTTGCCGGGAACGAACGAACGGATGCGCACCGGGCGGCCGCCGCGTTCCGCGACGTCGTTGGCGCCCCAGCCCATGCCGCTCACGATCGGCTCGACGGTCTTCAGTCCCGCCGCGCGTCCGGCCGCGACGATCGCATCCGAGTCATCGATCGTGTTCTTGCCGGCAGGCTCGATGAGGATCTGCGGGCTGGTGGCGATCATCCGCTGCTTGATCTGGTCCTGAAAGCCGGCCAGCAGCGCGAGGGAAAAGAGGAGCGTGGCCACGCCGACGGCGAGGCCGAGGATGGAGATCAGGGAGAGGAAGATCGTGTGCGCGCGTTTGCGCGACATCCAGAGATAGCGGCGGGCGATACGCGTCTCAATCGGCACGCGGTCTCATGAGCGGAAAGAGAATCACATCCCGGATCGATGGCGAGTCGGTGATGATCATCGTCAGCCGGTCGATGCCGA
>JAFAVZ010000182.1 GCA_019242175.1 Acidobacteriota bacterium | reverse complement strand
GCCTCCGAGCTGTTCTCACGCGGCAAAGTCGATCTCTCCATCCGCGTGCAGCGCACGCAGCAGCCTGAGTACAGCGTCCGCATCAACACCCAGATCGCGAACACCGTAATCCCGCAGCTGAAGTCGATCGCTGAGGAGCTGGGCATGGGGCAGTCGTTCACGGGAAGCGATCTGATGCGCGTTCCCGATCTGCTCCAGGTCGAGCCGCTCGATGCCGAGGTCACGGATGACGAACGCGAAGCGCTCGCGGCGCTCGTTCGTGAGGCGTTCGGCCAGATGCAGACCGCGCGTTCGAAAGAAGGCGAGGCCTTGCGCCTCGACATCACCACGCGCCTCAGTCGCATCCGCGAGCTGCAGACGTCGCTGGCGGCACATCGCGAAGATGTGCGCGCGGAGTTGCTCGCGTCTTACAAGCAACGCGTGCAGGAGATCGCGGCGCAGGCCGGGACCGACGTGTCCGAGGAACGGATCGCTCAGGAAGTTGTGGTGATGGTCGAGAAGGGCGACATCGCCGAGGAGCTGACGCGGCTGACGCATCATCTCGATCAGATGGAGAAAGTGATCGACGGCCGCGAGGCCGCGGGCAAGAAGCTCGACTTCATCACCCAGGAGATGGTCCGGGAGATCAACACCATGGGCTCCAAGTCGCGTTCGGCGGCGATCCGGACCCTGGTTGTAGAATTGAAGACGGAGGTCGAGCGCATCCGCGAGCAGGTCCAGAATGTCGAGTAACTTTCACCCGGACGGCACTTTGTTCATCGTGTCCGGGCCGTCGGGCGCGGGGAAGACCACCCTCATCGACAAGGTGCAGGCGCAGCTGAAAGACATCGGCATCCGCCTCTATTTTTCCGTCTCCCACACCACCCGCGCGCCCCGCGCGGGGGAGAAGGACGGCGTCAACTACCACTACGTCTCGCCCGAGGAGTTCTCCCAAATGATTGAGCGGGGGGAATTTCTCGAATGGGCGCACGTTCATGCCAACCGTTACGGCACCTCGAAGGCCGAAGTGAAATGGCGTCTCGAGGCCGGCCAGGACGTGATCCTTGACATCGATTACCAGGGTGCTCGGCAGATCGCCCAGGATCCGGAACTAGAGCCGCGCTCGATGAGCGTGTTCCTCTTTCCGCCATCCCTGGAGGCGCTGGAGCAACGGCTGCGCGTGCGTGGCCTCAACACCGACGGCGAGATCGAGCTCCGGCTGCGCAAGGCCATGGACGAGATCAGCGAAGGGAAAGACTTCTACAAATACGTGATCATCAACGATCACCTCGACGCCGCGGCCGAGTGCCTGAAGGCCACCATCATCGCCAAGAAACTGCAAACGAAAACGGCGCTCGAAGCCATCGCCCGGATGGCCGAGCGTTTCAAGGAGGAACAGCAAAATGGAAGGATTACCCGAGGGCGTGGATAGCCGCTTCCGGTACGTTCTGCTCGTGTCGAAGCGCGCCGAACAGCTCATTCAGGGCTCCAACCCGAAGCTCAAGACCCGTCACGCCAAGCCCACCCGCGTGGCGATGGAAGAGATCGACCGGAACCAGGTGAAGTGGCAGCTCACGCAGCCCGTCGAAGAGACGACGGCGCTCGAGACCACCGAGTAATGCCCGGCGGCTCCGCCGCCCATCAGCAAAAATGCGCATCGTTCTTGGCGTGACCGGCGGCATTGCCGCCTACAAGACGCCCGAGCTCGTGCGGCGCCTGCAGGACGCAGGAGCCGAAGTTCGGGTGATCGTCACGGAAGCCGGTGCGCATTTCGTTTCTCCGCTCTCCCTCGCCGTCGTCTCCAACCACGGCGTCGTCACCGATCAGTGGAAAGACACCGGTCATGGCGGCGTCGATCACATCGAGCTCGCCCGCTGGGCCGAGATCCTCCTGATCGCTCCCGCCACGGCGAACATTATCGCCAAGCTCGCGTACGGCATCGCCGACGACCAGCTCTCGACGTACGCGCTCGCACATCGCGGGCCGGTCGTCGTCGCGCCGGCGATGAACACGCAGATGCTGCTGCATCCGACGGTCGGCGAGAACCTCCGCAAGCTCCAGGCGCGCGGCGTCGACGTGATCGAGCCCGACGCCGGCCTCCTCGCCTGCGGCGACGAAGGCGCCGGCCGCATGCCCGATCCGCCCGTGCTGATCGAGCGCGTCCGTTCGCACTTCGGCGCGCGCGATCTCGAAGGGTTGAACTTGCTCGTGACTGCCGGCCCGACGCGCGAGGCGATCGACCCGGTGCGCTACATCTCGAACCGTTCGTCGGGAAAGATGGGGTACGCGATCGCCGAGGCTGCTCGTAGACGCGGAGCGAAGGTGACGCTGGTCTCGGGTCCGACGATGCTGACCGTGCCCGCCGGCGTGACGCTGCAGCAGGTGACGACCGCGACCGAGATGCGCGATGCCGTGCTCTCCGCCGCGCCGACGCAGCAGATCGTGATCAAGGCCGCCGCGGTGGCCGACTTCGCGCCGGTAACGGTCGCCGAGACGAAAATCAAGAAATCTACCGATGGTGGAGGATTGACGCTGGAGCTGAAGCGCAATCCCGACATCCTCGCCGAGCTCTCCCAGCTGACGCCGCATCCGTTCATCGTGGCCTTCGCCGCCGAGACGAACGACGTGACCGAGAACGCCCGCGAGAAACTGCGCCGCAAAGGCGCGGACCTCATCGTCGCCAACGACGTGTCGAACCGCTCGATCGGCTTCGACGCCGAGAACAACGAGGCGCTGGTGCTGGGGAAAGACGGAAGCGAGACGCGCATCCCGTTCTCGTCAAAACGGGCGGTGGCGGAGAGGATCTTGGATCTGGTAGGCGCGCGGCTGAAAACGAAAACGTAGGGCCGGCTCTCCAGCCGGCCCAGCATCGATATTGGGCCGGCTGGAGAGCCGGCCCTACATTTTCAGCGCCTTACTAGTTGTTGGTTCCTGATTGCTGGTTACTTGCGCCTCGGTTCGTCCAGGCGTAGCAGCGCGCGCAACCCGCAACCAATCACGAGCAACAGCTTTCACGCCGAGAACAACGAGG
>JAFAVZ010000391.1 GCA_019242175.1 Acidobacteriota bacterium | reverse complement strand
GACACGCGCGCGTTCGCGGCGAACGTCGAGACGATCGCGTCGACGTTGCCGGACGGCTCGCGCCTCATTGCCGTTTTGAAGGCGGACGCGTACGGCCACGGCGCCGTTGAGCTCGCGCGCGTCTGCAAACCCGAGCGCGTGGCGATGATCGCCACGGCGTTGTTGGAAGAATCGCTCGCCTTGCGCAACGCCGGCATCAGCCTGCCCCTTCTCGTCCTCGGCCCGATGGATGATGCCGGCATCGCAGCTGCGCTCGACGCGCAGATCACGCCCGGCGTTCCGGGACCGGAGGAGCTCGCTGCCGCGTGTCGCGTGGCAAAGGATCGCGACGTCGCCATCCATCTCAAGCTCGACAGCGGCATGGGGCGGATGGGCGTGACGGAAGGCGAGCTGGCTCAGGTCATCGAACAAATCCGCAGCGCGCCACGCCTGCGTATCGAAGGCATCTACACTCATCTGGCGAACGCCGACGATCCCGGCGATCCGTTCACGGAAACGCAGATCGCGAACTACGACCGGATGCTCGCGGAGCTGCAGGCGGCGGGCGTCGATGCGCCGCGCCATCACTTCGCGAACAGTGCCGCGACGTTGCGCCATCTCGTGCGCCCCGGCGATTTCGCGCGCGTCGGCATCGCGTTGTACGGACCGGGTCCGTCCGCGCCGACGGAGTCGATGCTGCGCTGGCGTACGGAGATCCTTCGCCTGAAGCAATTGCCGGCGGGCGCTCCCGTCGGTTACGGAACCACGTGGCGCGCGTCGCGCCCGAGCCGCATCGCCACGTTGCCCGTCGGCTATGCGGACGGTTTCAGCCGCCGCAACTCCAGCAACGGAGACGTGTTGGTGCGCGGCCGACGCGCGCCGATCGTCGGCCGCGTCTCCATGGACCTCGTCACGATCGACGTCACCGACATTCCGGACGCCGCATACGGAGACGAAGTCGTTTTACTCGGCACGCAAGGTGAAGGGCACATCAGCGCGGACGAGCTCGCCGCCAGGACCGGTACAATCTCCTTCGACGTATTCACCGGCATCGGCGCGCGCGTTCCGCGTGTGCATCACGACTCATGACGGCAGTTCTCGAGAGATTCGGTCTCTTCGTCCTCAACATCTTCGAGCAAACGGGGCTCTGGTTCCGCATGCTGTGGCGCACGTTCGCCTGGACCGTCCGCCCCCCGTTCGACATCCGTGAATGGATGCGCCAAATGGTCCGCCTCGGCGTCGATTCCATCCCCGTCGTGTTCCTCACGTCGATGTTCACCGGGATGGTGCTCGCGCTGCAGACGTTCAACGGCTTCCAGCGCGTGCACGCGGAGAACTTCGTCGGCAGCGTCGTCGCGTTGGCGATGCTTCGCGAGCTCTCGCCGGTGCTCGTCGGCCTGATGGTGACCGGGCGCGTGGGCTCGTCGATGGCCGCGGAGATCGGCACGATGCGCGTGACGGAACAGATCGACGCACTGAAGGCGCTGGCGACGGAGCCGGTGCAGTACCTGTTCGTGCCGCGCGTGATCGCCGGCATCACCATGCTTCCTCTCCTGGTCATCCTCGGCGACGCCCTCGGCATCGGCGGCGGCTACCTCGTGGCGGTGAAGCTCCTCCGCGCGAACGGCGTGATCTACGAGCAGAACACGTATCAGTTCCTCGACATGACCGACCTCTGGTCCGGCCTCATCAAGGCCGCGGTGTTCGGCCTGATTCTCACGCTCACCGGCTGCGTGCGCGGCTACTACACGTTCGGCGGCGCGGAAGGCGTGGGCCGCTCCACGACGAGCGCGGTCGTGACCGCGTCGCTCATCATCCTGCTCTCCGACTTCTTCCTGACGAAGCTGCTCTTCTGATGACTTACGACGGCCCGATCATCTCCCTGCAGCATGTCTACAAATCCTTCGGGGAGAGGGAAGTGCTGCGCGACATGTCGATCGACATCTGGAGCGGCGACTCGGTCGTGATCGTCGGCGGCTCGGGCACGGGCAAGAGCGTCACGCTGAAGCACATCATCGGCCTGCTCCAGCCGGACAAGGGGAAGGTGCTCATCGCCGGCGAAGACATCACGACGATGGGTGAGGTGGAACTGAACCGCTTCCGCCGCCACTTCGGCATGGCGTTTCAGGAAGGCGCGCTGTTCGACTCGATGTCGGTGTTCGAGAACATCGCTTTCCCGCTGCGCCGCCACACGAAGATGACCGAGGCGGAGATCCGCACGCGGGTGCAGGAGTGTCTCGACGACGTCCACCTGCACGGCGTGGAG
>JAFAVZ010000377.1 GCA_019242175.1 Acidobacteriota bacterium | reverse complement strand
CATGCAGGAGCAACGGGCGCATCAGCAGCATCGCTCCCTGCGGCAAGTGCAGTTCCACGAATGGAAGGGATGCGGCGAGCTGCGCGATCGCGTCGTCGCCGAGCTTGCCGAGGCGGTGAGTGGCGGGGAGGAGGCGGAGGGGACCGTTTTCGGGGCCGCAGTCATCGAGATGGATGCGGATCGCCAGCATCTGCGCGAGCACCTCGGCGGGCGGTTCGACGTGCACCACGCCAGCCTTCGTGCTCCAGGGTCCGTAGTCCTCGATGTCGACGCGTTCGGCGACGGCGATCGCGCGGTCCTGATGCCACGCCACGCGCCAGTTCGCTTCGGCGCGTTTGTCGAACAGCGTCGCCTTGACCGCAACGAGTCCAGGCTCGACGATGCCGCCGAGATTCGCGACGAGGCGCGTGACGGTGGGATGCGTCAGGAGATTGCGCACGCCCCCGCGCAAGCCTTCGGCGGCCGGGAGCGACGCGGCGATCCGTTCGCATTGCGCGGCGGCGAGCACGACGTTGGCCACCGCGTAGCCGTTGCGTTCCAGCGGATGCATTGCGGGTGAAGAGTATCGCCGCGGTCGCTGTTTCGTGCGCGCGCTTTGCACCAGATGCAAAGCATGACCAACTCCAAATCACTCGCTCTCATCACCGGCGCGTCGAGCGGCATCGGGCTCGAGCTCGCCAAGTGCTTCGTGAAGGACAACTACGACGTGATCCTCGTCGCGGAAGATCGCGCCGGCCTCGACGCGGCTGCGGCGGAGATGCGCTCGCTCGGCAGCGGCTCGGTGGAAACGATCGTTGCCGATCTCTCCCAATACTCGGGCGCGAAAGAAGTGCGCGACGCGGTGCAGTCGGGCGGCAAGCCGTTGGACGTGCTCGTCAACAACGCGGGCATCGGCGTGTACGGCAAGTTCATCGACAACGATCTCGAAGAGGAGCTGAAGAGCATCCGGCTCAACACGATGTCGTTCGTCGAGCTGACGAAATTTTTCGCGCCGCGCATGGTCAGCCGCGGAGCGGGCCGCATCCTCTTCACCGCCTCGGTCGCCTCGAAAACCCCGACGCCGTACATGGCCGTCTATGGCGCGACGAAGGCGTTCGTGTACGAGTTCGCGCAGGGTCTGCGCGAGGAGCTGCACGACACCGGCGTGACGGTGACGGCGCTGATGCCCGGCCCGACGGACACGAACTTCTTCGAGCGCGCCGGCGCTCAGGACAGCAAGCTGCTCGACGAGAAGCTCGCCGATCCGGCGGACGTCGCGAAGGCCGGCTACGACGCGCTGATGGCGGGCGAGGCGAAGGTCGTCGTACCGCTGAAGTATCGGGTGCAGACGGCGATCAATCAGGTCGTGCCCGACACGCTGGTGGCCAAACAGTCGCGGAAGAAGCACGAGCCGCACGGTGAACAGGAGGAAGAGCGTCCGCGGTAGACTCTGCGCACGCTTTCCCGCTCGCTCCTGGTCGTCCTTCTCCTCGCCGCGCCTCTGTGCGCGCAGACGATCGACGTCTGCGCGCCGGTGCCGAAAAGCGGCGACGTCACGAAGGGCGAAACGGATTCGTACGACCGTCGCCGAGGTGTCGTCGATAAATGCATAGGGCTTTACCGCGAAGGGGCGGTGAGCGTCATCCTGTTCGACGATTCGGCGAAGTCGCGCAAGGACGTCGAGACGTACGGTCAACAGGTGACGCAGGCCCACGACGCCCAGCCGGACCGGCCGAGCGCGACTGCCGCCAGCTATCCCGATCTGGGCGACGTCGCGGTGCTCGTGGAGAAGAATCAGACCCCGCCCGGAAACGAAGACTCACCGGTCCGCTACCAGCTGACGTACAGCCGCGGATGCTGGATGGTTCTGGTGAACGCCGGCGGCCTCCTCACCAACTACGTCCAGAAGGGTGGCGAAGCCGATTGGGAAGGGCGGCGGCAGTGGGCGCGGCAGACCGCGGCGGACATCGACGCGACGATCCGGAGCGGGCCGCCGTGTCCCTCATCGACGGCGAATCCGCCGCCGCCCCAACAACCCAACCCGAGCGACCTCGGCGTCACGCTGAGCTGCCAGCACAACTTCGCCGATCCGCTGCTCGCCGTCTGCACCGCGACGCCGTTCGGCCAGAAGCCGAACGCGCGGCTCGAGTACGCCTGGTCCTTCGACGGCGCGTTGCAGACGACGACCGACGCGGAGCTGCGGCTGACGAACGTGGCGAAGGGAAAGCACAGCGTCGTCGTGATCGCGAACGACTCGGCGAATGGGATCGGCTCCGCGCCGGAGACCGTGACGTTCGAGCAGGGCGCGATGAGTCTGAATCCGTTCGGCGGCCGCCGTCCGACGCCGCCGTGGATCCCGTTTGCCATCGGAACGGCCGCCATCGGCGCGCTCGGCGCCGCG
>JAFAVZ010000318.1 GCA_019242175.1 Acidobacteriota bacterium | reverse complement strand
GCTGGAGAGCCGGCCCTACATTTCACCGCATGTCCACGAAACCGAACGTGAGAACCGGCTTCAGCCGGTTCTGCGGCGGGCTGAAGCCCTCCGCCACGTTTTTCACCGCATGTCCAGGAACGGAACGTGAGAACCGGCTTCAGCCGGTTCTGCGGCGGGCTGAAGCCCGCCGCCACATTTTTCACCACATGTCCACGAAACCGAACGGGCTGAAGCCCGCCGCCACGTTGTCGACGTCTACCGCGTCATGTCCACGAACTGGAGGGCGAGCTCGGCGTCGAATTGCGAGCCCGCTCCGGCGCGGATCACGTTTAGTGCGGCGTCGGGGGCCAACGGCCGTTGGTACGACTCCTTGTCCGTCATCGCCACCCACGCGTCGCAGATCTGCAGCACGCGTGAGGCGAGCGGGATGTCTTCGCCGCGGAGCTGGTGCGGATAGCCGCGGCCGTCGGCGCGTTCGTGGTGGCAGAGCACGGCGCGGGCGATCTCCGGTCCGAGGAGCGGCTCGACCATCGAGGCGCCGACGGAGACGTGCTCGCTGAGCAGCGCGACGTCGTCCGGCGCGAGGTCGCGGCGGCGATACAGGCGGTCGTAGTCGAGGAGCCGCAGCCCCACATCGTGCACCATCGCCGTCAATCGCGCGGCCTCGGCCTCGCGGGGCGTGAGGCGCAGATGGCGCGCGAATGCGTCGACTCGCGACACGACGAGCGTCGTGTGCCGGCGCAGCTCCGGATAGCGTCCCTGGTCGGACTCGAGGAGCTTCTCCGCGGCGCGGGCGCGCATCGTGGTGAGGGCGGTGGCGGACATCGAATGCTCGATCGCCGTCTGCAACGCCGCGAGCAAGGCGGCGAGGAGCTCGTGTGCAGCGCGGTCGGGCGTCGAGGAGAAACCGACAGTGAGATACAGCCCGCGGAGGCCATCGACCGCGACCGGCGCGGTGAAGACCTTCGCGATCTGCGCGGCGGTGATCATCGGCGCGCCGGCGGCGCCGGTCGCGTGCATCGTCGTGCGCGTATAGCCGCCCGCCGTGCCGCGTTTGCTCAGCCAGCTCGTGAGCTTCGCCTGCATCAGGCTCTTCGCCTCGTCGTGCACGGCGGCGCGGCCGACGATCTCCTGCACGCCGTCGAGCTGCCCGAACGCGGAGAGCATCGCGACGTTCGCGCCGGGGATCAGCAGGATCGACTTCAACACCTCGCGCGCGGCGACGAGCTCCGCCTCGGATAGCTCGCGCGCGGGCGGAGCGATCACGAGATGCTCCGCCGCCGTGCGCGCCTGGGCCGTCAACGCCGCAAGCCTCGGCGCCGGCGTCGGAGCGGGCGGCGGCGGAGGTGCGGGCATCGCGACGGGCGCCTCGAACGTCGCGCGGGGCGGCGGGGGCGCAACCGGCGGTGCGAGAGGCGGCGCGGCGACGGGGGCGGGCGGGGCGGCGGACGTCGCGTGCGGCCACGTCACCGGCTTCGCCTCCACCGGCTCCGGCTCCGACAAAGTCACGAACGTCTGGCGGAAGACGTTCTTCGTCGCGAAGAGCGCCATCATCCGCTCCGCGATCTGTTGCGCCTTCCCGAGATCGCTCGTATCGAACGGCGCGCGGTTCTGTTTGTCGCGCATGTCGATCAGCCCGACGAGCTCTCCGCGCGAATAGATCGGCGCCGCGAGCAAACGATCCGTCGAAGCTTCGAACATGTACTCGGAGAAGCGCGGCTCGGCGGAGAGGCCGTTGATGAAGTACGGGCTGCGGCCGCGTCCACAGCGATCGACGACCGGCTGATTGCGATCCAGCCACTCGCGCGCCACGCCACGGAATCCGTACTCGGCGACGAGGTCGAATCGGCCGATTCCGTCGAACAAGTACAGCGCGGCCTTCGTCGCCCGCACCTCGACGGCGCAGTCGTAAAGAATCTCTTTCAGGCGTGGACGAAGCTGCTCGACCTCGGGATTCACGAGGAGCGAATTGTAATCCGACGCTCTCCGCTACTTCCCGAGCTTCCGCCCGAGAATCAGCCCGAGGATGGCGCCCGCGATGCCGGCGGCGATCAACGGGCCGGCGCTGGCGAGGTCGTGGATCGGGACATATTCGGCCTGTCCGTTGCGCAGCTCGATGTAGCCGCACGGCGTGGCACGGGCGCCGCCCCCTCCCCCACCCCGTTCGACGCCGCCCAGGCCGATCCCGCCACCGCCGAAGCCCCACTGCACGCGGGCCACGGGGATGATCGTCATGTCGCCGCGCACGACGGGCTCGCCGTAGACCTGCTTCGCGTTCGCATGGATCTGGATGACTTCGCCGATCCGCTCTACAAGGTTGTTCTCGGCCACTGCCAGCTCACCTCATCTCGCGCAGCTTCTCGAGGATCTCCCGCTCGGTCGGGAACCGCCCCTCCTGCTTCTTGGAGAAGATGGTTCGCTGGTCCACCGACACGACGAAGATGCCGCCGCTGCCGCGCACGATCTCGGACTCGATGCCGAGCTCTTTCCTGATCTCAGCCGCCAAACTGGAGGCTCGGGGCAGATAGTTTCAAACTCCGCAATAGTCGATGCGTACGTGCACGATCACTCCGCTTTCACGAGAATCGCGGTCACGTTATCGAGTCCGCCGCGTTCGTTGGCGGCATCGATCAGCTGCTTGCAGGCGCGGTCCACGTCGCCGTCGCATTGCGTGACCAGGCGGAGAATCTCTTCTTCCGGAACCATGCCAGTGAGGCCGTCCGAACAGAGCAGGAAAAGATCGCCGGCGCGCATCTCGATCTCCGAAGCGTCGGGCGTCACTTGAAGAGCGCCGCCGAGGGCTCGGGTGATCACGTTCCGCAGCGGGTGCTTCTCCGCCTCGGCCTCGGTGAGCATGCCCGCCTGGACCTGCTCGAAAACCCAGGAATGATCGTTCGTGATGCGGCTCAACTGGCCGCTGCGGATGAGATACGCGCGGGAGTCGCCGACGTGGGCGAAGGACATCGTCTCGTCGTCGGCAAGGCAGGCGACGACGGTCGTGCCCATGCCCCGCAGGCGCGCGTCTTTGCGCATCGCCTCGAGGACCCGGGTATTGGCCAGGCGCACGGCGGCCATCAGGCGATTCGTCGTGCGTTTGTAGTGCTCGTCGTAAGCGTGGGGCCAGGTGCCGTCGTCTTCTTTCGTGTGGAGAATGAACTCGGAGATGGAGTCGACGGCGATGCGCGAGGCGATCTCGCCCGCGGCGTGGCCGCCCATGCCGTCGGCGACGAGGAAGAGGTGAGCCTTGGGCTCGACGAGGTAAGAATCCTCGTTGTGCTGGCGCTGCCGCCCGACGTGCGTTTGCCCCGCTGCCTTCAGCATCCTCTCAACCCTTCCGGAAAAGAGTAAACCCTTTCCCGGCTTCCTTCGACCCTCCCCGCAACTCGGAGAGCGCGGCTTGCACCTCGACGTTTTCCGGATCCCATTGTGCGGCCTGTTCGAGATAACGCTCCGCCTTTGCGGAGAGGCCGGCTTTCTTGCAGAGCAGTCCCGCGTCTTTGAGATAGACCGGATTGACCGGCTCGCGCTGGACGGCGGTCTCGATCGCCTGCACCGCCTGGCGCATCATCGACGGCACGCGCGCCGCGGTGAGGGCGAGGTAGTGGAACGCCTTGCCATCCTGCGGATTGTGTTTCGCGGCGAGATCGAAGTTCTCGTAGGCGGTGCGGAAGTCGCCTTCCTTGAACGCCTTCACGCCCTTGGAGAGATACGCGCGGGCGATCTGGGCGAAGTCGACGTTCGGCTTGTCGATGCCGGCGGCGATCTCGGCGTCGTGCTGTTTGCGCCGGGCCGGGTTGGTCAACACGTTCAGCGCCTCGGTCAGCGTCTGAAAGCGGCGCTCCGCCTCCGCCTTGTCCGGCCCCTTGTAACGGTCGGGATGCTGCTCCCGCGCCGTCTTGCGGAACCGCTCGCGGATCTCCTGGTCGGAAGCGGTCCGCCCAACGCCCAGGACCTCGTAGTAATTGACCTTCATCGAGGATCGATTTCGCTACTTCTGCGTGCGTGCCAGATAGAACCTGCGGGCCGTGAGCCGGACGATCTCGCTGACTCCCTTGTCGTCCTTCAAGCCCTTCAAATCACGCAAGACTAAACGATTGATGAGCGGGACTACAAGGCCCACCGGAGCCTTCGGATTGCGAACGATGGCCGACATGATCGGGTACTTCGACATCCACTCCCGCCGCATGGCGATGATGCGCAGCACTTCTTCCTCGACGTTGCGCATGCCGGCGATGGACTCGACCTCGTTCGGCGTCATGCGCGGATTGCGCATCGCGGCCGTGCATACGAGCTTGTTGCGCTCGCGCACGAGGAGCATCCGCACCATGCGGTCGCCCCGGAACGCGAGGAGCACTTTCTCGGCGACGCCCATCACCTGGATGCGCGCCCAGACGGCCTTGGTCTTGTCGTCTTTCTTTTCGACTTCGTTCAGATCGGCGGCGCCGACGGCCTGCGTCGTCGTCTCCGGCTGCTGGTCGGCGAGCTCCAGAAGATCGGCGATCTCGTCGAGCGGTTCGATCGCGATCGCCTCTTCCTCGACGATCTCCCCGTCTTCGGTCTGGTGCTTGACCTTCTCGAAGAACTCCTCGCGCGTCTCGAGCGCGCGGCGCCGCGAGTCGGGCGTGAGCCGCGGATTGTCGAGGAGCGCCATCAGGATCTCGGGCGCGCGAAGGATGCGGGCCTGGTTGATGACGATCACTTCCTGCACCGCCGCCTCCGCCCGCCCTGCGAGCTCGACGACCGCATCGTCCGGCGTCGTGCGGTTGCGGATCGCCGCCTCGAGGACGACCGGGTCGCGGCTCGCCTTCATCAGCATCGCCAGGTGGTCGCCCGGCGTCGCCTCGCTCGCCGCGACGGCGACGACGATGCGCGTCGGCACGTCGGACAGCGCGGCCTGCGCCGTGTCGGCAATCTCCGAATCCGGCGACGAGCAGAGATACGCGAGAACGGCGATGAGGTCTTCCTGCCCCAGCGGCAGGTAGCCGCGCGCGATCGTGAGCACCACTTCGCGCGGATAGGCGCCCGATTCGATCAGCGGAATGACGGCCGCAGCGCTCAGCTCGGCCGAGGATTGGGTCATGGGGTCGCGCTCCGGAGCTGCTGCAGACGATCGCGGTCGAAGGTGACTTCCTTGCGCACGTCGCCGTCGCCGCCGAGGGGCGGGACCCGCGTTTCGTTGAGGGTCATGCTGACGCCCGCGGCGTTGCCGATGCGATGGAAGAGAAAACGCTCCTTCGCCTCGTACGCGTGGTGCTCGCCCTTGCGCATCACCTCCTTGAAGACCGACTTGCCGTCTGCCTCGAGGTCGATCCAGGAGTCGGCGGTGATGTCGAGCACGAGGCGCAGCGTCGAATCGTCGCGCACCGGGGCGGGCGGCGGCACGGCGGCCGTGGGGCGCGGCTCGACCGGACGCGGCGTGGGGACGGTCGTGGTCTCGACGGCGCGCGGCTCGTCGGCGTGATCGCGTTTGCGGTGGATCGCCCACCAGCTGACGCCGATCAGCGCCGCGACGATGATGACGAGCAGGTAGACGTTGCGGTCGATGCGCGCATACGGCGGCGGAATCGGCCGCCGCGACTGGTTCCGCGAAGAGTGCGGGTCGCGTATCGGCGTCGGAGAAGCCGGAGGCTGCACGAGACGATCGAGATGCGCGGTGCGCTCGATCCGGTCATCCCCCGCCGCCGCATAGTTGTACCGATTCACCATGTCCTCGGCATTCAGGCCGAGGTAGCGGGCGTACTCGCGGACGAAGCCGCGGGTGAAGACCGGCGCGGGAAGCGTCTTGTGATCGTTCCGCTCGATCGCCTCCAGGAAGCGCTTGCTGATCTTCGTCGCGTCGCTGATCTCTTTCAGCGAAATCCCGCGGATCTCGCGTTCGCGGCGCAGCTCTTCACCGAACGACGCCAGCTCCGAATACGGCTGCGGCTCCTGCGGCTGTGGAGGGGTTGGTTCCATGGACGAGAGCGGATTGTATCCGCTGTCAGTCCTTCTCCTCCAAACCCTCGATGCACCTCCGTAAGTAAACCGACGTATCGGGGCGGCCGTGGATCATCCGCCGGTCGGCGGCGCGGAGGTAGCGGAGCTGCGCGGCGGCGACGGATCGCGGCGTGACGGGATTCATCACCAGCGCCTTCCGGATCGCATAGCGGTGCGACCACTTGCGGTCGTCGGCGAGGAGGCGGATCTGCTCCGGCTGGGCATCCGGCGAGCTGGCGAAGTGCACGAGGTCGTCCTCCCGCAGCAGCTGATTCACGAGCAACGCGGCGAAGACCTTCGGATCGGGATCGAAGAGCAGGACTTTGATCAGCGCCTGGCTGCAGCGGCGCGCGGAGGCGATGCGCTCGCCGAGGGTGAGCTTTTCGACGCGGAGGAGGAGCTGGGTATCGACGGCGCGGCGCACGGCGGCCGGCACCGTGACGTCCACCGAGAGCCGCACGAGGTCTGGCCAGAAGAGATAGAAGACGAGCTTCGTGGCGTGGGCCTGCGGCGTCTGGCGCAACGCGACGAGCTTGAGTCGAACCGAGTAGAAGCCGGTGAGCCGCTGGTTCTGGCCGATCAGCTGGCAGACCTTCGTCGTGACGAACGGGTTGTCGAGAATCGCGAGCGCCTCTTCTTCGAGGAGGTGCTTGACGTTGGCGACGACGAAGTCCGTGAGCTCGTCGCGGGAGAGCTCTTTCAGCCGCCTTGGCGGGCCCGACGGCATGGTCGCGACGGACATTCGGGGTGGATGACGGGTCACAGCTTTGGGAAATTCCGTGACCCGCGTCGCGGCCGTGCGTCCCACGAACATGAAGAAACTAGCCTTCGCCCTCGCTTTCGCCGCCGCCCTTCCCGCATTGGCCAACACCTACAAGTTCCACCTGAAAGTGACCGACGGGAAGACCGGCCTTCGCGCCAATCCCCAATTCGCCGATCTGAAGCTGTCTCCGAAACAGCTCGAGGACGCGAAACAGAATCGCGTGATGCTCTTCAGCAACGCGGAAGGCGCGCACTGGCACTACCTCATGCTCAGCTGGATGGAGTCGCATCCCGACGCGGAACAGACGCTAAACGATCACGGCGCCGCGTCTGCAGCCGACTCTGACTTCGGCCTCGTGCCGCTGAGCACGAAGACCGTCCGGATGCGCTGCCTGCGCGAACAATGCACGTTCGCCGCGACGGCCGCGAATGGAACGCACACGGAGGCGAAGCTGCGGAAGGGCGAGACGAAGGAGCTCCCGCTGGACGCTGATTTCGTGGTGGGGTTCAAGCGGTAGGGAAAACTGCCGCCCTGAGTCGCGTAGATGACGAAGGATCCGAACCTTCGTGATGGAGCTCGAGCCGTAGAAGCCTGTCATCCTGAGTCGCGAAGACGGCGAAGGATCTCCTGATTCGGGCGACCGGCGCACGTGCCGGGAGATCCTTCGCCCTCTTCGGGGCTCAGGATGACACCGTCTCTCTACTCCCGCGTCGCCAGCAACGCCACGCTGCTCCCCAACCGCCGCATTCCGAGCACCGACGCGACCGCGTCGTCGATCCGGTTCAGCGCCCACGCGGTGCGGAGCGAAGACTCGAGGCCAAATTTCGTCAGGACGAGCAGCAAGTAGCGGGTGAAGGCGCCGTGGTGGAGGCGGCGGCCGTTCGGGAACGTCGATTTCAGCGGCGCCACGCGGGCGGCGTCGAGCGGGCGGCAGTAGACGCTCGGCTCGCGTTTGCCGAACACGCGCGTTCCGATCGTGTACCAGGGCGTGCGCCAGGGGTCGGCGGCGGCGAAAGCGCCGCCGGGCTTGAGCACGCGTCGCACCTCCGGGAACGCGACCTCGGTCACGATGTGATGGACGGTGCCACCGGCGTAGACCCCGTCCACGGTCGCATCGGCGATCGGCAGCTCCTCGGCGATGCCGACGATGCAATGCAGGCCGGCGGAGACGCCCATCATCTCGGCGAAGGCGACGGCCCAACGCGCCTCCTGGAGCATCGGCGTCAGCACCCACGCCTCCTTCGCGCCGGCGAGCAGGAACTTCACCGCGTGCAGGCCCTTGCCGCCGAGCTGCAGGATCACGCGATCCTGTACGGGCGCGAGGTGGCGATAGCAATCCATCTGCGCCGCGGCGTCATAGACGGCATCGATCCAAAGCTCCCTCGGCTCGGGGAACTGCGACCGGCCGGCGGGCGTGAGCCGTTGCGCGGGACGGAGCATCTCGGCGTAGCGCGCCAGCTCGCCGCCGCCCTCCCCGCCCGCCGCGAACTCGTTGTAGAACGCCATCTGCTCGTAAGCCTCGGCATAAGGCAATGCGCCGACGTCGTACGCTGCGGAGCTGGCGTCGCGCACGAGCATCTCCGGGGCGAGCAGGATCGGGATGCCGTCGATCACCGGGTAGGCGACTTCGCCGTCCGCGCGGAGCATCACGATCGGCGTGCGGCCGGCGTGCTCGGAGGTGACGCCGCCGCCGGTGCGGGCGCGCGGAACGAGCGGACGCGCGCCGTCGGCCTCCTCGATCGGAACGAGACGGAGCGGCTGTTTCGTGGCCGGGCAGACGAGGATGCTGGTGTCAGCCATCTGTTTGAGGCGGCGAATGATATCGGAGGCCCCTCGCCTCCGCGCCGGAAGTTTATTATGATGGACGGCCCTACGGCGGAAAGAGCTCGGTAAACCCTTGGAGCAACCTACTTCGGAGATTTCTCTCGCGGCGGACGCCCGATCCGGCAGCGGCTCATCCACGCCGCCGACGCTGCACGTCTCCGATCACGCCCACCCCGATCACGGCCGCCCCCGCCCCGCCTTCGTCCCGGAGCTGCACGTTCCCATCAACGAAGAGACGCTCGTCCGCCCGACGCCGGTCCATCGCTCGGCGGCCTCGACGTTTCTCTCCCATGTAGCGCACATGGTGATCGGCGCGCCGGTCTGGCTCTGGGCCGCATTCGATCTCCTCGTCGCGTTCTGGGCCGTGCGCTGGGCCCACATGACCTCGCCCGTTTACCGCCCAAGCGCGATCGTCTACCACATCGGCGCGCTGGCCTCGATCCACGCGGTGCTCTTCTTCCTCACCGCGTACACGTTCGGCCTGTACGGCCGGCAAATCTTCGACTCGACGTACCAACTGCTCCTGCGCGCGACCGCCGCATCGACGCTCGCCATCGCCGCCGCGACGCTCTGGTACACGTGGGTGCGCTTCCTCACCGTCGGCCGCTGGATCGTCGCGTTCACCCTCCTCTTCACGGTCCTCGGCGTCCTCGTCGTGCGCCTCGTCGCGAAGGGATTCGCCGGGCTGACGAAGATGCGCGTGCTGCTCGTCGGCAATCCGGAGCATTACCGCCGCTTGTCGGACGAGATCGTGAGGGAGTACGGCAATCTCTACGAGCCGCCGGTCGTGCTCGACGTGCGCAACATGCCGCGGGACCAGCAGGTCGCGCGGACGCTGGAAATGTTCGGCTTCATGCGCGCGAATGAAGTCGTGGTCGAAGACGACTCCGAGCTCCTCGTCGATCTCCTCCACGCCTCGGCGCCCATCGTCGGACGCGGCGGCGTGCTGCGGACGCATTCCGCGTTTCACGAAGATCTGCTGCACGAGACACCGATCGACATCGTCGACTGCCGCAGCCTTCTCGGCCAGGGTTGGGGCATCGGGCGGCAAAGCACCGAGGCGCTCAAACGCGGCTTCGACGTGCTGCTCTCGCTGTTCGGCCTGACCCTCTCCTCGCCGCTGATGCTCATCGCCGCGTTGCTCGTGCGCGTGACGAGCCGCGGGCCGATCATCTACAAACAGACGCGCGTCGGCCGCTTCGGCCGCAACTTCTCGATCTACAAGTTCCGGACGATGCAGGTCGATGCGGAGAAGGACGGGCCGGTGTGGGCGGCGAAGGGCGACGACCGGACGACGTCCGTCGGTGCGTTCCTGCGCAAGTCGCGGCTCGACGAATTGCCGCAACTCTGGAATATCCTGTTGGGCCAGATGTCGTTCGTGGGTCCGCGTCCCGAGCGTCCGGAGTTCATCGCTGCGTTGGAGCGGGAGATCCCGTTCTACCAGCTGCGCCACCTCGTCCCACCGGGACTCACGGGATGGGCGCAGATCCGTTACCGCTACGGCGCCAGCATCGCCGACGCAAAGCGCAAGCTCGCCTACGACCTCTATTACGTCCGCCGCTACGGTCTGACGTTCGATCTGGCGATCTGCCTGAAGACCGTGGTGACGATGGCCCGAGGGGCGCGATAACTAGCCGCGATACACCGATTCCGACCCGACCGAAGGAGCCGATCGCCGAAACAGCGATCTGGTGGATCCTCGTCGTCGCACTTTTCGGCAGCGCGCTCGCCACGGTGCCGGCCGGCGATACGTTCCGCACGCCGAAGGAAGCGGTCGTCCGGACGGCGGCCATCCTCCTCGCCGCCGTCGCCGCGCTCACCGCGATCTGGTTTGGGAAGCAGCCGTGGATGACGATCCGCGGTCGCTGGATCTGGTTCCCCGTCGCGGCCGTCGCCTGGACGCTCGTCACGTTCGCGTTCGCGCGCAACTACGTGACGAGCGCACATTCGCTGCTCGACGTGGTCGTGGGCGCGACGATCTTCGTCTTCATGGTCCTCGCCGTGCGCCGCCGTTCGCTGGCGGTCTTCGCGGCGCTCTTCGTCCCGGCGATCCTCAACGCGATCGTGCTCCTGCTGCAGGAGCTGCATCTATGGGAGCCGTTCCGCTACACGGTGCAGCTCGTGGAACGGTTGCGGCGGACGGGCTACATCGGCAATCCGGACGACGTCGGGATGTACTTCGCGCCGGTCGCCATCGCCGCGGTCGCGATCCTGATCGTTTCCAAGGGCTGGCTGCGCGTGCTCGCGACGCTGACCGCGGTCGCGGCGATCACCGCGATCAGCATCAGCCAGACGCTCACCGCATTTGGCGCGCTCGCCGCCGGCCTGGCCACCATCGCGCTCGTCGCCCTGCGCCGCCGCGCACCGATCGCGATCATCGTCCTCATCCTCGGCGCGGGTGCGGCGCTTCTCATGACGCCGGCCGGATTGCGCATCCGCGAGATGGGGCTGGAGCTCCGGCGCGGACACGTGCCGCCGACGCTCGCCGGCCGCGCGCTCGCCTCGCTCACCGCCGCGGAGATGTTCCGCGACGCGCCGGTGTTCGGCGTCGGGCCGGGCGGCTTCGCCTGGGATTACTTCCCCTACCGCCTGCGCGTCGATCGCAAGTGGCCGGAGCTGCGCGGCCTGGCGCAGGAGAATTTCGGCGAGGCGCACAACGATCACATCCAGCTGCTCGCCGAAACGGGCGTGCCGGGCTATCTGCTCTATCTCGCCGTCCTCGTCGTCCTCGGCGCGATCTCGTTCCGCGACGCGGGCGACGACGAGCGCTCGCGTTTCACGCGGCTCGTCGCGTTGCCCACGGCCGTCACGATCTTCATCCTCGGCATCGCCCTCTTCCCGCTGCACGTCGCCGTCGCGCGCATCGCGTTGCTCTTCATCGCCGCCACCGTCACCGCCTGGAGGCTCGATGTCGATCGTGCTTAAGGCCCTCGCCTCCGCGGCCGTGATCGCGCTCGGCGCGTGGCTGGCGTGGTTCGTCGCGCTGGAGCCGGTGCAATGCTCGCGGATGGAGCTGCCGCTCATCGACGCGACGAATCAGGCGATGGAGCACAACGATGCGCCGCTCGCACGCCTCACGTGGGAGCAGACGTCGCGGCTCTCGAAGCGCTGCCCGTCGAACATCCAGCTGCGGATGATCGCCGCGGCGAACCTCCGCCAGCTCGGCCGTCCCGCGGACGCGATCCGCGTCTACGAAGAAGCGTTGCGCTACGACCGCCGCCCCGAGATCTACGTCAACATCGGGCAGAGCCGGGTGGAGGGCGGGATGCGCAAACGCGCGATCGACGACTTCGTGCGCGCAGTCGTTTTCGCGCCGGGCATGATCGAAGACGTGACGCCCGATCTGCGCGACGAGGTCTACGCCCGCGCGCGCGCCGCGAGCGGACGCCCGGCCACGGTACGCAACGGCAGCTTCTCCCAGGAATCGCTGATCGGCGGGCAGGAGCTGCACGGCACGGGCGCGCTCGGAACGTCCGCGGCAGCCGAGTGGATCGTGCAGGCGGTGCGCGGCGGCTCGGTGCGCACGGAGCTGTTGCCGTCGACGCGCAAGCCGGGCGGGAAGATGATCCACGTCGTGACGAACGCGCAGTACGGCGGCATCTCCCAGGTCTGGTCGCCGCCCGGCACCGGCCCGGCGCGCGTGCAGACCGAGGTTTGGATCTACCTGAATCGCGGCGTGGTGACGATCGGCACCGGCAACTCGGGCAACGTGACGCCCGACGCGTACGCGACGAAGACCGGCCAGTGGGTGCTGATCTCCTCGCGCAACAACTCCTGCCCGGCGAACTACACGCTGCTCTTCTCGGAGACGCCGGCCGGCGCCGACTTTTACGTCGACGACGTGCGCATCACGCCTTTGAACGAGCCCTGCGAACAGAAGTGACGACGCCCGCGACGAGCGCGCGGTACTGCTCGCCGATCTTCTTCAGCGTGTACTTCGACTCCGCGACCTGACGCGCGCGCTCGCCCATCTCGGCAACGTGCGCGGGATCGCTCGCGGCGCGCTCGATCGCGTTCACGAGGCCGTCGATGTCGCCCGGCTCGACCCGCCAGCCGACTTCCTCCTCCGCGATCACCATCGCCAGCTCCGAATCCTCCTCGGCCACAGCGAGGAACGGGCGGCCGCTGGCGAGCACGTTGTACATCCGGCTCGGCACCGAAACGCCGCTCATCCCCTTCTCGAACGCGATCACCGAAACGTCGCAGGCGCTGAGGAGATCGCTGAGGGCTTCGCGTCCCTGGCGCGGGAGCAGCGTCGCATTCGGAGCATCGTGCAGCTCGCGCTCGACGAGAGCGCGCTTCGCGCCGAAGCCGGCGAAGAGGAAGTGGATGTCGTCGCGATGTCGCAAACGTTTCGCCGCCTCGACGAGCAGCTCGACGGAGTGCGTGCGGCCCATGTTGCCGGCGTACTGCACGACGAACTTGCCGGCGAGGCCACGTTCGCGAAGGATCGGATTCTCCGCGCGCGGACGAGGAACGATCTCTTCGACGTCCGCCCAGTTCGGGATCACCGCGACCTCCGCACGCCCGCCCGTCATCTCCGACGCGAGGCGGGCCATGTCGCGGCCGATCGCGATCACCTTCTTCACCCGCGCGAACAATCGCCGATTGAACGCGAGACCGAGGCGCCAGAGCAGGCCGCCACGGCGAGCCATGCCGGCGGCGACGATCGCATGCGGATAGACGTCGTGCACGAGCAGCAGCGGCGTCGCGCCGCGCATGCGGCAGGCGGCGGCGAGCGCGAACGGCAGCGTCGGAGGATTCGTGACGAAGAGGACGATGTCGCCCTTGCCGACGCGCCACAGCGCGGAGGCGAAGAGCGACGCGGTGAGCGTCATGAGGTTGAGCGCGCGGAGCGGCAGGCGGTCTTTGTCGAAACGCGTCGACCAGCCCCGCACCACGTCCATGCCGTGCCAGCGCTCCCAACGCGGCGCGCGCACGCCGCGCGCGGCATACGTCGGCTGCCCGGTGAGCACGCGCACGTCGTACTTGCGGGCCAGCTCTTCGGCGATGCGCGTGAGGAAATACCCGGTGGACGTGTCCTCCGGATAAAACACCTCGGAGATGACGAAAACCTTCATCTCAGATCACAAGCGATCGGTCGAGCCACTCACTTGGCGACGAAATAGTTGCCGATCGCGAGCGAGTCCATCTTCGTGCGCATGAAGCAGTCGAGCGCTTCCCGCGGCTGGCAGACGATCGGCTCGTTGTCGTTGAACGAGGTGTTGAGAACGACCGGCGTGCCGGTGAGCTCCCCGAACGCGTTGATGAGCGACCAGTAACGCGGCGTGTACTCCTTCTGCACCGTCTGCAGGCGCCCCGTACCGTCAACGTGCGTCACGGCCGGGATCTCGCTCTGCTTCTCCGGGCGCACACCGTAGACCTTGACCATGAACGGATCGGGATAAGACTGGTCGAAGTAGTCGCCGGTCGCTTCCATCAGGATCGAAGGCGCGAAAGGACGGAAGGCCTCGCGGTGCTTGATGCGCGCGTTGAGAATCTCCTTCATGTCCGGCCGGCGCGGGTCAGCTACGATGCTGCGATTGCCGAGCGCGCGCGGGCCCCACTCCATCCGCCCCTGAAACCAGCCGAGCACGTCGCCGCCGGCGATGCGCTCCGCCGCGCGTTTCACCATCTCTTCGTCGCTCAGCGTCTCGTACGCGACGTTCGCCGCCTTCAGCGTCGACTCGATCAGAGCGTTGTCGTACTGCGGGCCGGTGTAGGCGTCGCGCATCTCGAACACGCGAGGCTGGCCGAGGACCTGGTGGTAGATGTAGTAGCAGACGCCCATCGACGTGCCGGCGTCGCCGGCCGCGGGCTGGATGAAGATCTCCTCGAAGTCGGTGTTTGGCAGGATCTTGCCGTTGAACGACGAGTTGAGCGCGACGCCGCCGGCCATGCACAACGCCTTCTCCCCCGTCTCCTTCGCGAGGCGGCGCACCATCGCGAACTCCGCTTCCTCGAGCATCACCTGCATCGAGGCGGCAACGTCTTCGTGGTACTTCGTGATCTCCGTGCGCGGCACGCGCGGGTCGCCGAACTCTTTCACGAAGTCTTCGGAGTAGAGGTTGCCGAGCACCGGCTCGCTCTCCGTCCACGACATGTTCACGCCCTCGGCATGATGGACGAAGTAGTCGAGGTCGAGCTCGAACGTGCCGTCCTTCTGGATGCGCACGATCTTGCGCATCTTGTCGAGGTGCTTCGGCTCGCCGTACGGTGCGAGGCCCATGACTTTGCCCTCGTCTCCGTACTTCGGAAACCCGAGCCACTGCGTGACCGCGGTGTAGAAGATGCCAAGCGAGTGGGGGAAGTTGACCTCGCCCTTGATGTCCATCGCGGTGTCTTCGCCGAGGCCCCACATCGTGCTGACGAAGTCGCCCATGCCGTCGAGGGAGAGCACTGCGGCGCGTTTGAACGGCGAGACGAAGAAGGCGCTCGCCATGTGCGCGCGATGATGCTCGATGCTGTGAAACTCGGCTTTCAGGCTCGAAGCCTCGACGCCGAGGCGCTCGCAGAAGACGGTCTTCAGATCGCCGACTTTGAAGGCGTTGTTCAACCGGTCCTTGATGAAGTTCAGCGAGGGACGGCGGCTGAAGGCGAAGAGCGCCTTCTTCATCATGTTCGCCGTGGGGTTGCGGCTGATGCCGATGTGGTCGAGATCCTGGGGCGTGATCCCCGCCTCGGCCAGCACGTGGCGAATGGCCGCGACCGGGAAGCCGGCCTGGTACTTGATGCGGCTGAACCGCTCTTCCTCGACCGCGGCGATGAGCCGCCCGTCGCGGATCAGACAGGCGGACGCGCCGCCGTGATAGGCATTGATTCCCAGGATGTCCACTCGCGCTCCTTCTATGCGGCTCCCGCCGCCCGCTGCAATGCGGCCAACGTCATCCGGCCGACTTCCTGCCACGTGGGAAACTTCTTGGCCTGCTCCCTCGCCCGTTCGCGCAACGTCGCGGCGCGCGCCTGGTCGAACACGACCGCCTTCAGCGCCCGGGCGATGTCCCGCGGATCGAACGGATCGAAGTACTCCACGGCGTCTCCGGCGATCTCCGGCATGACCCCGACGTTGGAACATGCAATCGGCAGCCCTTCCGCGAGCGCCTCGATCAATGTGTTCGGGCAGTTCTCGCAGGTGGACTGAAAAATGAACGCCTCGCAGCGCTCCATCGAGGCCAGGATCTCGCCGTGCGAGATGCCGCCGGTGAGGATGACTTCCTCTTCGACGCCGTGCTTCCGCACCGTCTCCAGCAAGCGCTCGTGATACGGCGGATCGAGCGGATTGCCGACGATCAGCAGCTTGATGCCCGCGCGGCGGAAGTCGTCGCGCGCGACAGCGTATGCGTCGATCAACTCGACGACGTTCTTGTAGCGATAGAGGTTGCCGACGAAGAGCATGTACCGCCCTTCGCGCACGGCGGCAGCCCGCGATGCGAGATCGTGCGCATCGCGGCCGTGGTAGATCACGTCGCCCTTCGCCTGCGGGAACCCGAGCTCCTTGAAGACACCCTGGAAGTACTTCGAGATGAAGATCACGCGCGTGGCCCGGGCGACCGAGGCGCGCATCAGGATGCCGGTGAGCTTCATGTAGGCCCAGAGGCGGAAGCCGACGGTGCGCACCTGGATCGACTCGCAGAACGGGCCGGCGTTGCGCAACGCGACGACCGTCGGCGTGCGGGTGAAGAACGGGATGAGATTCGCCGTGCAGAAAAGCACGTCGATCTTCTCCTCGCGCAGGATCTTGCCGAAACGGAGCTGCTCCCAGAGCAGCTTGCGCAACGGTCCGAATCCCTGCCCGCCGACGGGACGGATGCGGATGTTCGGCGTGATGCTGGAGCGCAGCTGTTCGATGCTCTCCTCGCGCGCGAACAGGACGATCTCGTGCTCGCGGTCGACGCCGTCTTCGGCCCAGACCTGGAACAGGTGGCGGAGATGCGTCGCCGAGCCGCCGTTCATCCGGTAGAGGGCGCTGATGCCGATCCTCAACTGCCTCGCTCCTTGCGTCCGCGCCCGACGAGGAAGTGGTCGCGGAAGACTTCGAAATCGATGTGCCGCAGCTTCATACTACGACCGAGAGACTCGGCGCAGTCGAGGCGACGGAAGATGTCGAGGAGTCGGCGTCTCATGGATATCGAGGCCCGGGCCAGACCGTGTCGAGGAACGACCGCATCCGGCTGCGGACGTCGTGACCGTCGCGGAGCAGACGCTCGTGACCGCGATGCGCGACCCGCTCCCGAACCGCCGGATTGTTCATGTAAAACGCGACCTTGTCGAGGAGCTCGTCGTGCGAACGGAAGTAGTCCGCCTCGACGCCTTCCTCGAAGAGCGAGGCGAGGTCATCCGTGTATTCGCTGAGCATCAGGGTGCGGACGGCAGGGATCTCGAAGTTGCGCAGGGTGTAAGTATCCCTGTTCAGCCGGGAGAGGAAGCAGAGCGCGATGGCGGCGCCGGAAAGCGCCTGCCGGTACTCGGAACCGAGAACGGGGAGGATCGGCAGCTGGCTGCGCAAGGGGCTGTCGGGCGACAGGAACCGCGGGACCCGGCTCCACGAACCGCCGAACACTCGCAAGTTCCAACCGGCGCGCGCGATGCCTTCCAACGCCTCGAGCCGCCCGTCCGGCTCGTAATGACCGGCAAACACGACGTCGGACCGGAGCCGTTCGTCGGTCGGGACGTCGCGGAATACTTTGTCCGGCATGTAGTAGCCGCGCAGGAGATGCACTTCATTCGCGCCGTTGGCGAGGTAGTCGCGGATGTTCGAGTGCCGGAACGCGAAGTGGACGTCGTATTCGGGCAGCGCGCGCCGGAGGTGGCGCCAGTAGTGGCGCATGCCGCCGAACGGGTTGTCATTCGCGTACTGCACGAGCGTGGTGTGCGGCAGCAGCTTGCGCAGACGGCGGACGGTGCTCGGGTAGACGTGGGTGGGGTTGTGGAAGAGGATGACGTTCGGCCGTTCGTCGACCGCGAGGCGGATCAGGCGCTCGTTCATGCTGCGCACGGCCGGGCCCGCGACGAGACGATTCTGCAGGCGTCGCGGAAACGATCGCGGCTGCGGCTCGGGGATGCCCGGTCGCCATTCGTAGAAATCGTCGAACCACGCGAAACGCGTGACGCGCGCTCCGAGCGACGTGAGCGCGTCAGCCGCCGCCTGTTCGAAGAACGGCCACATCCAAAAGCCGGCGAGCAGAATGTGCGGCTCCGGCGCCGGAGTCTCGAAGTTGGGGACGCTCGTCATGACCCGTTTTTCTTACGCGCGACGACCGTCGTGCCGGCGCGATAAACCTGCTCGGCCCCCGCGGCTCGGAAGTACGACCAGAACGTGTCGCCGGTGAGGACACGCTGGTACGCGTGGTTGCCGTACATGTCGAAGGTGTTGGTCCACGTCGTCTGAAAGCGGGGCATTTCCGGCTGATGAATGGCCAGCCCGAAACGACGTACGAGCCAGCCGGTGAGCGGGATGTATGCGCTCATCGCGAGCAGGCCGGAAACAAACAGCAGTTTGTAGCGCTCCATCCGCGTGAGCCGGCGGCGCAGCGCGTTCAACGCGCCGACGCGGATCTTGCCCAGAAAGTTTTCGGGCTTCGGATAGTGGGTGGCGAGAATGCGTCCGCCGCCGGCGAGCACCCGCAGCAGCTCACGCACGGTGGCGGCGGAGTCGCGCGTGTGCTGGATCACGCCTTCGCAGTAGACGAGGTCGAACTGGTCGCCGGCGAACGGCAGCGCGGTAATGTCGCCCTGCACGCCGACCCAGTTCGATTCGAGCCGTAGTTTCGACGCGACGACTTCGATCGCGGCGGAGAGATCGATGGAGACGACGTCCGCACCGCGGCGCAGCATCCAGCGCGACTGGTCGCCGGCGCCGGCCCCGGCATCGAGCACGGTTTTGTCAGCGAACTCGGATGGATCGACTTCGAAGCGCGAAGCGACGCGCCAGCGCAAGTCGTCTTCGTTGCGCATCTCCGCCGTCCAGGCCCACTGAAATCCGAAGCTCTCGACTGTAGCTTCTTCCTGGAACGAGCCGCCTTCTTCCGGCAGCGCCAATCCGAGCGGCTCCAGCCACTGCGCATATTTCCGCGCCGCTTCCGGCGTCGCGCGCACCACGCAGTCGACGATCGGATACGCGCGGTTCGTCTCCCCGATGCGCATCGCGCCGTGGATCGGCACCCCGGACGGCGTGCGCGAAACGACGACCGGCGTCAGCGGCTGACCGGAGATCGGATCGATCCAGCGGATGCGGTCGAAGAGCGGCGCGGTCATAGCGAAACTCCATACTCGCGCCGCCACAATTCGAAGATGGTCAGCGCGAAGATGCGGTTCGTGTTCGAGAAGCCGCGGCGTTGGCCGGCCACGAGCGCCTGCACGGCGCGGCGGTCGAACGGCGTCTCCGCGTCTTCGAGCACGGACGTCATGAACTCGCCCCACTCGCCTTTGAACCAGACGTGGAGCGGGATCGAGAAGCCCTGTTTGCGCGTGAGGTCGAGCTGCGACGGCAACAGCCGCGCGGCGAGCTTGCGCAGCAGGATCTTGCGCGCGTCGCCGTGCGTCTTCAGCGTCGCCGGCACTTTGCCGAACGCGAAGTCGAGCATCGGCCGGTCGAGGAACGGCGCGCGGACTTCGAGCGAGGTGAGCATGGATGCGCGGTCGACTTTCACGAGGATGTCGTCGACCAGATACGTCGCGAAGTCGAGACGCGTCGCCTGTTCGATGATCGACCCGGAGTCGGCGATCTGCGCAAGCTTCCAGGCCTCCGGACCTTTCCAGCCGTTGCGCGCGACGGACGCGATCGGCGCGAGCAGACGCCGGCGCGAGCCTTCGTCGAAGTAGCCGTTCGCCTGCGCGAGGCGCAGCGCACGCGGCGCGGTGAGCCCGAGGAGGAAGTTGCGGCCGCGCAAACCGAGGGGCAGCAGATGGCGCGCGGCGGCGTATGCGACTCCGCGGATCGGCGGCGGCAGGAAGCGACGCATCGCATCCTGCTGCCCGATCCAGCTGTAGTGCGGATAGCCGCCGAACAATTCGTCGCCGCCGTCGCCGCCGAGGGCGACCGTGGCTTCCTGACGGATCAGGCGCGAGACGAGGTACGTCGGAATCATCGACGAGTCGGCCATCGGCTCGTCGTACTGCCTCGCGAGCTGCGGCAGCAGCGAGACCGTCGCGCCTTCCGCCGGCAATTCGACGTGCTCCGTCCCGAAGTGATTCGCAACCATGCGCGCGTATTCGGATTCGTCGTACGAGCCGTGACCGGGGAAGGAGACGGTAAACGTCTTGACCTTCCGCCCGCTGCGCGCGGCCATGGCCGTGACGAGGCTGGAGTCGAGGCCGCCGCTGAGCAGGATGCCGAGCGGCACGTCGGCGATCATCTGATGCTCGACGGCGCTCTGCAGCCGGGCGTCGAGCTCTTCGACGAGCGCTTCTTCATCGACGCGTGCGTCGACCGGCGGCGCATCAGGAAGCATCCAATAGCGCCACGTCCGCCGCGTGCCGTTGCGAGTGTTGAACACCGTCGCCGAGGCCTGGGTCAGTTTCTCGACGCCCTGCAGGATCGACAGCGAGCCCGAGACGTAGCCGTACGCGAGGTACATCTCCAGCGCGCGCGGATCGACGCGGCGCTCCCAGGAGCGGTCGGCCATCAGCGCCTTCAGCTCCGAGGCGAAGGCGATGCCGCGATCGAACGTGCGGATGTAGAGCGGCTTCTCTCCTGCGCGGTCGCGCGCGAGGAGGACGTCGCCATTGCGCGCGTCGTAGAGCGCGAGCGCGAACATGCCGCCGAGGCGTTCGAGCATCTTCTCGCCCCACTCGCGGTAGGCGGCGAGGATGACTTCCGTGTCCGACTGGGAGCGGAAGCGATGGCCGCGCGCGAGCAGTTCGTCGCGCAGCTCGAGGTAGTTGTAGATCTCGCCGTTGAACGTGATCGTCAGCTCCCCCGCCGCTTCGGTCATCGGCTGATGCCCGGCCGGCGAGAGGTCGATGATGGCGAGGCGGCGATGGCCGAAGCCGACGCGCGCATCGGGCGAGCGCCATACGCCAGCGTCGTCCGGCCCGCGATGCGCCATCGCATCGCGCATCGTCACGAGCATCGCCTCGTCGACGATCGGCTCAGTTGCTGCGATTCCGTTGATTCCACACATGGCTCGTCATTCCAGGATGCCGACGATGCGGCAGATGGTCTCGAAGCGGTGCAGCCACTGATGCTCGCGCAACGAACGATCGCGCGCACGGCGCGCGATCGCTTCCGCTTCGTCGGTGTGTTTGAGGTAATGCCGGATCAGCTCCAGCATTTCGTCCCGGCTGGAGTAGCAGACGATCTCTTCGCCGAGAACGAAGTGCTGCGCGAGATCGGCGTTGTAAGAAGTGAGGTACATGCCGCCGCCCGTGCCCGGCACATCGAAGTCGCGGCCTTTCACGTTCGTCAGGATGTCGGAGTAGCTGATGCCGCCGTTGCCGAGGTTGATGATGCTGCGGTTGAAGACGTCGGCCGGGCTCTTCGCGTAGGAGTCGCCGCTCCAGCCGTGGCCGAACGTGCGCAACGGCACGCCGTGGCGTTTCAGATACGCAGCCATCGAGCGCCGGAATCCGTAAGCGGCGCCGAGGAAGCTGATGGGGATGTCTTTCGCGACGCCGGTCGGCGCGTACACGTTCGGGTTGAAGCCTTCGGGCAGATAGATCGGACGCGCGCCTTCGACGAGGTACCACTCGCACGCGACGCGCGCGGACGTCCACGACAGGTCGAACGACGACCCGATGTCGACCTGGCCGGCGCGGTGATCGCCCATGTGTTGCGCTTCCCAGCTGTTCTTGTCGTCGAGGCACATGTTGACGGTCGGGATCCCGAGCTCTTCGGTGATCGCCCGGATCGTCGACGCCGCGATCTCGAGCCCGTTCGCATAGACGTAGACGAGATCGACCGGCCGTTCCTTATGTGCTGCCCGCAGCGCCGGCATCACCTCGGCGTTCATGCGCCGCCGCGCTTCTCTCCCCTTTTCACCGCCGTAGAAAAAGTCCGCCCACTGATAGCCGCGAGTTTGGTAATCGAAGTGCGTCACCGGCCCGAGACGCTGCAATTCCTGGAGGAGATCGGGGTGCCAGCTGTAGAGCGGAAGGAAGCAGAAGGTGTGGATCTCGCCCGTGCGGCGCGGCGTGACCGTCCAGCCGCGATCGGCAATGCGTTTGCGGATGGCGACGACGCTCTGCTCGCGGTCGTAACGCAAGCCCTGCGCTTCCGCACGGCGCGCGTAGTCCTCGCGCCGACGCCGATAGGCATCGTGAAACTGACGTTTCCGCATTTCGGCCCAGACGCGGCCGACGGGTGATGCGAGGATCGCGTCTTTCATTTGCTGGGCGGGGGGGTGGAGAGCCCTCGGCCCCGACCTCGTTCGCCGGGATAGACGCGTCCGAGAAGCGGGGTGCGTCCGACGGAACTGCGGACGCGCTCGAGAAACGCTGTCGCGCGTTTGCGCCCGAGAAGCAGCAACAGGAGGTAGTAGAGGTGGAACATCGGCGAGCGGTTCAACCCGAGCTTGCCGAGGGCCAGGGCGTAGCGGAGGAACGGGCGGAACGGCAGACCGACCTGGATCGCCAGAAACGGATACGAGTAGTTCGCCACGTCGCGCACGATGCGACGATAGATGGGAACGCCCTGTTCGCGATCGACGTCCTCCGCGATGCGAAGCAGCTCGCGAGCGAAGAACAAGGACGATTCGGGGGTCTGCGTTCCGGGAACGAAGTGTGCCCGTTCGCTTTCGCTCAATCCGAACTCGGGTGGGACGTCGTCGCGCCGCAGTGCGAGCACGGCCGGCACGTACGCGCCGTTCTTCTCCATCAACATCCGCGCGACGATGTACACCTGATAGAGCGTGGTGCCGTCGTAGCGATCGGTCGCGAACTTGCGCGCCCCCTCGCGATGCAGGACGAGGCCGGGCAACACGACGCATCGGCGGTAGAACGTCGCGACGGTATCGGCGCCGGCGGGGAAGAATCGTTCGTTGGGAAAGTAGCGCGAGACCGTCGTGATGTTCGACGGATCGCCGGTGAACGCCGCCCAGCTGCGCAGCAGGACGCCGACGTTCTCGTGCCGCGCGAGCACGTTCGCGACTTCGCGTACGGCACCGGGACAGAGGATGTCGTCGTTGCCGACGAAGAGGCAGTATTCGCCGTCCGCACGCTCGATGAGCGTGCGCAGGTTGCGGTCGTAGCCGAAGTTGCGCTCGTTTTCGAAGTAACGGAAGGTGCGTCCGCTCTCTCGCTCGTAACGCTTCACGATCTCCCGGATCGCCATCTGGTCTCGCGACGCATCCTCGGAGATCACGATGTCGAAGTCGTCATAGTCCTGGGACACGATCGAGTCGAGCAGCTGTGGCAGCAGCTCGGCGCGGTTGTAGGCCGGGACACAGACGGAGATCTTCGGGATGCGGGCACTCATGATTGCGGGAAGAGATGCGGGACGCCGTCGCGGACGTCATACGCGGCGGCACACGAGGCACAGCGCAATGATTGCTCTTCGCGACGCAGCTCGCCGGCTCCGCACGTGGGGCAGCGGAGCAGCGAAACGACGTCGATGGCGGCATTGCGCCGGTTCTGGGAAAAGAGGAGCCTCATCGTCTTCAAGAATGTCCCGCGTAAAGCAGCGCGCAATCCGCTCGGACGGATGTTTCCCGACTCCGCGGGTGCGGGCCACGAAGCATCGACTTCGGCGTTCACGACATCGTACCCGATGCGATCGCGCCAATAGAAACGCATGTAATAGGGATCGGGATGCGCGGACACGAAGCGGAGGAATTCACGATCTTTCGCCTTGCGCTCATAGAGCTCCACGAGCTCCGCTTCCGGCTTCCACGACGCCTTCTTGTAGATGCGCAGCCGGTCGCCGTCGTTCGTGACTTCGAGGCGGTGATAGGTGAACGGGTTGATGCGCTCGAAGAACGCGTCGGGCGTCTCGATGTAGCCCGCCTTCGCGACGCGCATGAGCTCGCCGAGGAACGCGTCGGGATCGGCGGTGTGCTCGAGGACGTGCGAGGCGATGACGAAATCGAACGCCTTGTCGCGGAACGGCAGACGCTCGATGAAGCCGAGAACGAGAGGACGATCGCGAACGAGATCGACTTCGATGCGCTCGTTCGGATCTTCGATGCCGTCGAGGAGGACGTTCGCGCGCGGATACGGGTTGCCGCCCGCGCCGACTTCGAGGACGAGGGCGTCCGCAGGCACGGGGACATGCAGCCGGCGCAGCGACCAGCGCAGCTTCTTCAGGCCGAAACGGCGCAGCCAGATCATCAACTGCGATTCCGGCGGAAACGTGTTCACTGTTTTCTCAGCCATCCGTGGGGGTGATTCGTGAAGAGGTAACGCTCAGCGCGGGCGTCGGGAGTGAAATCGTGATGAGCGGCCAAAAAGTCCTGCACCGCTTCCCACGGCCCGGGACCATGTTCCGGCAACACCGGATGTCCGTTGATGTTCGTGTCTTCGACGACGAGGTATTGGCCGCTCGTGACGAGCGGCGCATACGCCTCGAGCTCGGCGACGACGTTCGCCTTCGAGTGATCGGAGTCGAGTGTGACCATCACTTTTGGCGCGCGTCCGAGACGCTTTTTCGCGTCTTCGAGAATCTTCGCGACCGCGGACGTCGCGGCGGACGTCGTGGAGATCGCCGCAATCGGGTGGATGCGATGCGCCGCTGGGTCGTACGCGAGCTTCGCATTGAAGTCGATCGTGATGATGTCGAGCTCGAGGCCCATCATCTTCGCCATGTCGGCAAGGAACAGCGCGGAGCCGCCGCGATGCGTGCCGGTCTCGATGATCACGTCCGGCTTCTGCTCGAACAGGATCTCCTGATAGATCCAGAGATCGAACGGGCTCTTGAGCAGTTCGTGCCCGCGCCAACGAACGTCGCCGGGCTTGATCGCTTCGTACCAGAGAATGCTGAACTGGTCCACGACCCCGCGATTGCTCGCCAAATACTGCTGCATCGCCTCGGCGGTCACGACGCGTGGCGCGCGGAAGATGTTCATCACGCGCTGCAGCGCGACTTTCACCCGGACGCCGATTTCGTACGTCAGACTCACGACACCCCCTGCGGCGCCATCCGCACCGTCTCGATCGCCCGCACAGCCTCGGCCATCCTGCTCACGACGTCGTGTCCATCCGCTGCAACCCGTTGCTTCCCCGCTTCGGCGACTGCGCGGCGCGCTGCGTCGTCCTGCAGGAAGTACGCGAGCTTCGCGAGCAATTCGTCTTTGCCGCGGAAGAACACCGCTTCTTCGCCTTCGCGAAAGAGCGTACGGAGATCGGTGGAATCCTGCGACACCAGCATCGTCCCCGAGGCGGGCACCTCGAAACAACGACGCGTATAGGTGTCACGGTTGATCGTCGATAAGAAACACAACGCGATCTTCGAGGCGTTGAGCACGCGGTTGTAGGCATCGCCTTTCAAATACTCGGGCGCGGGCAGCTTGCGCAAGACCGCGCTGCGGCGCATCGGCTTCTCCCACTGAAAGCCCCAGATACGCAGATCGAAGCCCGCTTCGGCGACGGCTTCGAGCAAGGGGAGGCGGCCGTCGTCTTCGTAGTGGCCGATGAACACGACGTCGCTGCCGATGCGTTCGCGTTCGGTGTCGTCGAGCGGCATCGGATGGTTGCGCTCGGGGATGTAGAACGAGCGGAGCATGCGCACGTTGCGCGCGCCGCGCGCGCGGTAGTCGGCGAGGTTCACCTCGCGATAGACGAAGTGGAGGTCGTAGAACGGGATGGCGTCGAGGAGATGACGCCATTCACGCGAACGCGCATGGGAGCTGAACGGATCGTCATTGTTGAGCGAGACGAGCGACGCGTGCGGAACGGCGGCGCGGATGCCTTCGAGCAACGCGCGCGTGACGTGCGTCGGGCGATACGCGACCACGACGTCCGGCTTCGTCGCGGCCGCGGTCTCGACCACCTGGCGCGCGTACGAACCGAGGATCGGACCGGCGACGGCCCAGTTCTGCAGGCGTGCGGAGAAGGAGCGGAATTCATCCGTGCCGATGCCGAGGCGCGCGCGGAAATGCGGCGACCAGTAGGCCTCTTCGACGTCGTGGCCGAGGCGGCGCAGGGCATTCGCGGCGGCGCGCTCGTGGATGTCGGAGTGGCCATCGCCGAGAAGAAGGAATCGCATGTCAGGCGGTCTGCGGCTCGGGCTCCGCGGCACGCACGAGTCGTCGCCGGCCGGGACGGTAGAGCAGATACGGAGCGATGCTCAGGAGCACGTAGAGCGCGAGTACGCGCTCCTCGTTCATGATGATGATGTCGCCGGAGTTGAAGAAACCGATGAACGCCGGCACGACGATGAGGTAGACAGCCAATACACGCACGATCAGGCTCGGCGCGCTCAGGAATGAGTTCATGAGCCGCCAGTGCAGGACGTTGATCAGGATCAGCGGGATGAGGCCGAGGTAGCCGAAGTGCCAGATCTCGACCGAGGCCGGACTGACGCCGACGTTCGCGGTGAGCGGGTCGTAGCCGACGTTGATGGCGACGAGGCGGGGCGGCGTGCCGAAGTAGGTGTCGTCGACACTGCCGGGAATCGGTTTGCTGGGCAGTACGGCGCGCGGCACGAGGGCGAGCATCGAGCCGAGATACGGCCGGAATCCGGCCGTGCCGCTGCCGAAGTATTGGACGAGAAACGCGCCCATGGAGATGCCGTCGAATTTGATCTGCACCTGGTCGTAGGCGTCGTACAACGGGCCGCCGCGCGATTTGTCGGTGACGACATTCTTCGACTCGGCCGCCGCTCGGGAGAACTGCAGCTCGTTGCGGCCGCGCATCTGGCCGATGACGAGGAGCGCGATCACGCCGACGGTGCCGACGAACAGTCCGATCGCGGCATAGCCGAGAGCCAGGACGGTGCGCGACGGGCGGCGCTGGTGGATCCAGTAGAGCAGGATCACCGGCGGCGCGAGCATCGACATGCGCTGGCCGAACAGCGTCCACTGCAGCGCGGTGAGCAAGATCGAAGACCAGAGCGCGAAGACGTAGATTCGGGGGCGCTTGGCCGTCTGCACGAGCGCGGTGATGACGTACGCGGTGAAGAAGGTGTCGAGCAGCAGCAGGATGTTGAC